>JBATLU010000293.1:0-18590 GCA_049289475.1 Pontixanthobacter sp.
GCCTTTTCCAACACCGCATGCGGCTCACGCTCGACAATATCGACGATCAACCGGTCGGGCAGCTGGCGCGAGACGCGCGCATCCTTGACCCAGCTCAATTCGAGCAGATCATCACGAACGGCGGCCAGATCGACCGAAGGCATAGGCTGTTTGGTCTCGCCCAATGCGCGGTTGTAGACTTTGAGCTCGTTCATCCGGTTGACGCCGTTGACCGTAATGCGCTTGACCTCGAAACCGGAATCGGTTGCAAGCCCGGCAATCTGCTGCTGCGCCATCGCGGGCACGCCGGCCAGGCTGGCAACGAACCACGCCAGCGCTACACCGCCGCCCAGTATCATCGCCAGAAACACTTTGTGCAGCTGGTCTTCGGTGAAGGGCAGGATCGCGATGGCCGAATCCATCACCGAACTGGTCCGCGCTTTTGCCCGCCGCGCAGTGTTCGCCCGGCTGGTTGCCGCTGCGGAGCGCCGCACGCCTTGTGCTTTACGTCTAACCGTTGCCATGTGGCTTGGCCTCCTTCACTTCGGAGGCATGGCTGCGCAGAGCTTCGGCGACAATGGCCTCCACCAGATCAGCATAATCCATGCCGCAATATTTCGCCTGTTCGGGCACTAGGCTGAGCGGGGTCATCCCCGGCTGGGTGTTGGTTTCCAGCACGAATAAACCGCTTTCGCCTTGCTCGTCATCCCAGCGGAAATCGGTCCTGCTGGTCCCTTTGCAGCCCAATACTTTGTGCGCCTTCACCGCATAATCGAGGCACAGCGCAGCGATGTTTTCCGGAATGTCAGCAGGACAAATATGGTCGGTCATGCCGTCGGTATATTTCGCCTCAAAATCATAGAAACCGGATTTGGGGACAAGCTCGGTCACTGTCAAAGCGCGCGCACCGTCCGCGCTGTCGATCACAGCCGCTGTCAATTCGCGGCCCCTGATGAAAGGCTCCGCCAGCAGCGAGGAAAATTCTTGCCACGGGCCAGCGGCATCGTGGCGGATCGGATTGCCGTAATTGCTTTCATCGGTGACGATAGCCACCCCGACCGACGAACCTTCGTTGACCGGTTTGAGTACGTAAGGGCGCGGCAGCGGGTCTTTATGGAAAAGCTCCTCACTGCGGACAATCCGCCCGCCCGGCATCGGGATACCTGCGGGAACAAGCGCTTGCTTGGTCAATTCCTTGTCAATCGCGATTACCGAGGTGGCGAGACCGGAATGGGTGTAAGGTACGCCCATCAAATCGAGCATACCTTGCACGGTGCCATCTTCGCCCGGCACGCCGTGGAGCGCATTGAACACAACATCAGGAGCAGCCTCGGCAATCCGCGCGGCAACCTGACGGTCCATGTCGATACGGGTAACGCGGTGCCCACGCGATTCCAGCGCGTCAGCAACACCGTTACCAGACATTAGCGACACCGGACGCTCATTCGCCCAGCCGCCCATCAGAACGGCGATGTGGAGTTTGGCGAGTGTGCTCATGGCCGCCCTACCCGCTGGATTTCCCATTCAAGCTGGATTCCGGAATGCTCGTACACGCGGCGCTTCACTTCTTCGCCTAGTCCTTCGATATCGGCGCTGGTTGCAGTGCCGGAGTTGATCAGAAAATTGGTATGTTTCTCACTTACCTGCGCGCCGCCCATCATCATCCCTCGGCAACCCGCCGCATCGACCAATTGCCATGCCTTTTGTCCGTCAGGATTTTTGAAAGTCGATCCGCCCGTTTTGGTTCGAAGCGGCTGTGAATTTTCGCGCGCCTCGGCAATCCGGTCCATATCCGCGCCGATTTCTCGCGGGTCGCCCGGCGTGCCTTGAAACCGCGCCGCCATAATCACGCAGCCATCTGGCAAAACCGAATGGCGATAGCTATATTGCAGGCTCGCAGCGGGTAAAGTCAGCCATTCCCCATCGGGCATGATCACATCGCAGTCGATCAAAATGTCGGCCACTTCGCGGCCATAGGCGCCGCCATTCATCCGTACGAATCCGCCGACAGTGCCGGGAATGCCGCGCAGAAATTCAAGTCCGGCAATTCCCGCATCACGCGCTGCCGATGATACCAGAATACCGTGCGCACCGGCCCCGCAGGACACGATCTGCCCTTCACCAATTTCGACATTGGCAAAGGCTTTACCCAGCTTGACGACAACCCCCGGCACACCGCCGTCACGGATGATCAGATTGGAACCGAGGCCCAGCGCCATCACGGGGAAATCACCGTCTAGCCGCGACAGGAATTCGACCAAGTCATCCCTGTCAGCGGGTTCGAACAGCCAGTCGGCATTGCCGCCGGCTTTGAACCACACCAGCTTGGCCAGGGGCGCTTGCGCAGTTAAGCGCCCGCGCAAACCATTGAGTGAAACCGGGGCCGATATGGCCCCCTCGACATTGGCCGTGGGGGCCATGCCGTCATCATACATCGCCCAATCATCGGCTTGGACACCAGTCATGATTTGGTGCCAATTTTAGCAACCGCGTCCGCCAGACCGGCCGCCCAGCGGGTGATATCACCAGCACCAAGGCACACAACCACATCGCCCGCCTCCACCGCAGTGGATAGCTGTGCGGCCAGATCACCTTCATCAATGATGGTCTTGGCCGACCGGTGGCCGCGTTCTTTCAAACCGGCAACCAGCTTATCGGAATCCACACCGCTAATCGGGTCTTCTCCGGCGCTATAAACCGGCGTGACATAGACTATATCCGCATCGTTGAACGAGGTTTGGAATTCAGACATCAAATCATTGAGGCGAGAGAAACGGTGCGGCTGCATCACCGCGATAACACGGTTCTTGGCCGCTTCCCGCGCTGCAGAAAGCACTGCGGCGATTTCGACGGGGTGGTGCGCGTAATCATCAATCACCACGGCAGTTCCGCCGCCGCAATCTATTTCGCCGACTTTGGTAAACCGGCGTTTGACACCGCTAAACTGGCGGAACCCGTCGCGGATGGTTTCTACCGCACAGCCCATTTCAATCGCAACCGCCACGGCCGCCAATGCATTCTGGACATTGTGCCGCCCGGGCATTGGCAAGGTGATATCGTCAATCCGGCGGAGCGTACCGTCCTTCTCGCGCAGCACCGCGTCGAATATATTGACCCCGCCTTCGCTGCGGACATTGTCACCGCGCAAATCGGCCTGGGCTGAAAAACCATAGGTCAGGATACGCCGATCGCGAACCTTGGAGATAACTGTTTGTACCTCTGGATGGTCGACGCACAAAATTGCAACACCGTAAAACGGGACGTTCTCGATAAAGTCAACATATGCCTGTTTGACAGCATCAAACGATCCATAATGATCGAGATGTTCGGGATCGATGTTGGTAACCACTGCGATCGTGCCGTCGAGACGCAGGAAGCTGCCGTCGCTTTCGTCGGCCTCGACCACCATCCAGTCGCTATCGCCCAGCCGCGCATTGGAACCGTATTGATTGATAACCCCGCCATTGATCACGGTCGGATCTATCCCGCCCGCATCAAGCAGAGCAGCGATCATGCTGGTGGTGGTGGTTTTGCCATGCGTGCCAGCCACCGCGACGGTGGATTTCAGCCGCATCAATTCGGCCAACATTTCAGCGCGACGCACAACCGGGGTGCGGCTTTCAAGTGCAGCGGCGACTTCGGGGTTGGTGCGCTTCACTGCGGTCGAGGTTACAACCACTGCGGCGCCTTCGACGTTTTCCTTGGCGTGGCCTATCTTCACCGCAATCCCGCGCTGGCGCAAACGCAGAACCGTCGGCCCTTCAGCAATGTCGCTGCCTTGCACGGTATATCCGAGATTGTGCATCACTTCGGCAATGCCCGACATCCCAATCCCGCCGATGCCGACAAAGTGGATTACGCCGATGTCTGTGCCCACGCCCTTCATTGCGCCTGATCCTTGGTTGCGCCCTGCGGGACGTTTGATGCCTGCCTCTCGCCGCGGTGCTGCGTATTATCGACGCGGATGATATCCATCAGCTCGTCACCGCCTGCGCTTTCGACCAGATCAGCAAGATCCTTCACTGCGTTGGGTCTGCCGCAGTTCCACGCCGCATGCGCCGCGGTTGCCAGAGTTTCTGGCCGCTGGGCCAAGGCCTGAATCTGTTTAGCCAATTCTTTCGCGGTGAACATGGTTTGTTTGATCGAGCGCGCACCGCCCGATTTTGCCAGCTCGCGCGCATTGGCGGTTTGGTGGTCATCGGTTGCGATCGGTAGCGGCACCAGAATTGCTGGGCGGCCGACTGCGGTCAGCTCGGCAATTGTCGATGCACCCGCACGGCCGACAAACAAATGCGCATCCGCCAGTCTCGACGCCATGTCTTCGAAATAGGTGCCCAGTTCAGCGGGGATGTCATGCGCGCGGTAGCGCTCGCGAACGGCCTCGATATCTTCCGCGCGGCATTGTTGGATAATTTGAAGGCGCGAGCGCAGGGCGGGCGGTAGCATCGCCAAACCGTCGGGCACCACTTGTGAAAGAATACTCGCGCCCTGGCTGCCGCCGGTAATCAACACGCGCAGCAAGCCGTCTTCGGTGAACGGCGGAAATGGCACTTCGCGCAGTTGCAGCACTTCAGCCCTGACCGGATTACCGACCAGATGGACCTTCTCAGCATGTTTGGGCTTGAGCCGCTTGATTTCGGGATAGGCGGTGGCGATTGCCTGCACCCGTCTTGCGAGCAAACGATTCACTCGGCCAAGCACCGCGTTCTGTTCATGCACTAGCGTAGGAATTTCTGCCGAGGTCGATGCCAACAAGGCTGGCAGCGCCGGATAGCCGCCAAATCCGATCACCGCGCTCGGGGCGAAGCTTTCGAACAGGCGGAGCGCCATTTTACGCCCCTCCAGCACTGATCTCACGCCTTTCGGCCAGTTCAGCGGGTTCTTGCCGAAACGCCCTGCAGGCAGGACATGCGCGGGTAGGAAATCAGGTTTCCCCGGAATGGCTGCGCCGCGCTCGTCCGTAATCAGCGCAACATGGTGGCCGCGCCGGTCCAGTTCAGTGGCGAGCGCAAAGGCAGGGAGCAAATGTCCCCCAGTGCCGCCAGCGGCCAAAACATAATGTCGGTTTGCACCGCTCATGAACGGTCTCTTTTCTCAGGCAAATTATTTTGCAGAAAATTCCGCAGTCTAGGTATCTCGCGTGTCAGAAACGGATTTCGTCGCGTGATTGCGAGCAATAGACCCGCGCCCAAGCATACTGCAATGGTTGACGATCCGCCATAGGAGACCAGCGGCAAGGTCATACCTTTGGACGGGAACAATTGCAGATTGACCAATATATTGATGAACGCCTGCCCGCCAATCTGCGTCACCAGCCCAGCAGCAGCAAGAACTGTGAATAAATTTTCCTCATTTGTAAGTCGGGTAAGCACGCGGACAATCAGCGCAAGATAGAGGATCACTACCAACGCGCAGATGATCAGCCCGAATTCCTCACCAATGACCGAGAAAATATAATCGGTATGCGCCTCTGGCAAATTCAACTTGCGAATGCCGAGCCAAAGCCCGCTTCCGGTCCAACCGCCCGCCAGCAAAGTTCTCTGACCGAGGTCGACCTGATCAAACGCCGAACCGCCGCCGAGAAATGAGTCGATCCGGTGGCGGGCATTGTCATACAGAAAATAGGTGGCGGTAAAGGCAGCAATGCCAAATGCGACGAGCCCGCCGATACGCTGAATCGAAACGCCTGACAGCAGAACGAGCACGAACCACACGCCGCCGAACAATATGGCTTCGCCGAAATTGGGCTGGATCATCAGCAGAAGCCCGACAAATCCCATCAATCCGGTCACAATCGCCAGAACCGGCAAGTTCGGATCGCGCAACCTCCATGACAATATCCACGCGAGCGCAATGGCAAAGCCGGGCTTCAAAAATTCGGAGGGCTGAAACCGCATCCCGAAATTGAGCCAGCGCTTGGCACCATTCACTTCATAGCCCAAAATCGGCACAAGAATGAGGAAAAACAGCATCGCGGCAGCCAGCAACACCCCAAAACGCCGCGCATTTTCCTGCGATATCATCGACACACCTAGCATCGTGATTAGTCCGACAAACTGCCAACGCAGATGCGCCCAATAGAAATAGAGATCGTCCAGTTGCACATCGGCGGTCGAAAGCCTGCGCGCGCTGGCCGGTGATGCCGCCGCCACCGCCGCTGTGCCAATCGCCATCAGCAACAGGATGATGAACAACAGACCGCGATCAATCTCGCGCCACCATACGGTCAATGCCGCACGTTTCGAGATGCGGAACCGGTCCGGCCGGTACGTGCGGTCATTTGCTTGCGGAATGTAGGGCTGCAACGTGCTCATTGCGCGTCGCCGGTGCCGGTAAGGGAAGACACGATCTGGCGGAAAAGCTCCCCGCGTTTCTCATAATCGCGAAACTGATCGAAGCTGGCACAGGCGGGCGAGAGCAAGATCACATCGCCCGGATCAGCACCCTCGACTGCGCGAGTTACCGCCGCGAACAGCAATTCGCAGCTCTTGACCGGAACCGAACCCTCAAGCAATTCTGCAAAGCGCGGCCCGGCTTCACCGATTGTATATGCGGTTTTGATGTTGGCGAGATGCGCGGCACATGCACCCAAGCCGTCTTCCTTGGGCAAACCTCCGACAATCCAGTGGATGCGCGGTGAACCTCCTTGAATCTCAGGATCAGGCGGGTAGGCAGCAAGCGCAGGGGCGGCGCTGTCGGTATTGGTGGCCTTGCTATCATTAATGAAAATCAGGCCATGATGCTCGGCAACGAATTCCATCCGGTGCGGCAAGCCAACGAAGCTGCGCAAACCTTCTTCAATCGCGTCCTTACTTAGGCCGAGCTTGGCGCACGTCGCAATGGCCGCGGCCGCGTTTTGCGCGTTGTGTGGTCCCTGAAGAGACGGCCAGCGCGATTGATCGCCAACCGGATTTTTTCCGATTTGGACCATCTGTTCGGACCGGCTGGAAAGACGTCCGGCAATGAAATTTGATGTGACGTCGGCGATGCCGATAACGATCGCGTGCTCGGGGGATTGCATCTCGAACAACCGCGCCTTGCTCGCCGCATAGGCATCAAAACTTTCATAACGATCCAAGTGATCGGGCGTCACATTGAGCAGCACCGCCACTTCGCAATCAAGGCTTTGAGTCAGGTCAATCTGGTAGCTGGACAATTCAAGGACATAGACTCCGCCCTCCGGCAAGGGATCCTGCTCCATAATCGGGATGCCGATATTCCCGCCCATTAACGACGGAACTTCGGCGGACTGCAGAATATGGTGCACCAGAGCGGTCGTGGTGCTCTTGCCATTCGTGCCGGTAATCCCGGCGACTTTATGCGCGGGCAATTCCGGACGAGCCAGAGCAAACAATTCGATATCACCAATCACCGGCACACCATATTTAGCAGCGTGAGCGGAGATTGGGTGGGTGTTGAGCGGAACCCCCGGCGAAACGACAATCCCGTCAAACCCAGTGAGATCAAGGTCCAGCGGATCGGCGATTTCAGCGCGGCCTGCAAGCTGATCGCGCGCAACATCCTGTCTGTCCCATGCCGTTACCGTTGCTCCGCTTGCAAGCAGCGCCTCTGCCGCGGCGAGGCCCGAACGGGCCAGACCGAGAATGGCAAAATGCTTGCCGGCAAAGGCGGACGAAGTGATCATCGTAGCTTGAGCGTCGCCAATCCGATCAGCGCGAGGATGATCGACACGATCCAGAAGCGAATGACAACGGTCGATTCCGCCCAGCCCTTCTGCTCGAAATGATGGTGGATCGGCGCCATACGGAAAATACGTTTTCCGGTCCGTTTGAACCAGAACACCTGAATAATCACCGACAGCGCTTCCGCGACAAACAAGCCGCCGACAATGGCCAGCACAATTTCATGGTGTGAGGCGACCGCAATCGCGCCTAGCGCTCCCCCCAATGCGAGGCTGCCAGTGTCCCCCATAAATACCGCAGCTGGCGGCGCGTTAAACCACAAAAATGCCAACCCGGCCCCCATGATCCCGGCACACAATATTGCCAGCTCTCCCGCACCCGGCACATGCGGAATGCCGAGATATGCGGAGAAGTCGGCGCGACCGGCAAGATAGGCGATAATCGCAAATGTGCCTGCGGCGATAATCACCGGCATGGTTGCCAATCCGTCCAGACCGTCGGTCAAGTTGACCGCATTGCCAGCGCCAACAATCACAATCGCGGCAAACACATAATAAAAAGGCCCGAGCGGGATGGAGACCCCCGACAGGAACGGGATATAGAGATTAGTGTTGATCTGACTCACAATCAAATAGGATGCGACACCAGCGACTGCGAATTCTAGCAACAGACGAACCTTGCCCGAAACGCCCTTGTGGCTCGACTTGGTCACCTTGTCATAATCGTCAAAAAAGCCGATCAATCCGAAACCGACCGTGACCGCAAAGCAGGCCCAGACGAAGGGATTGCGTAAATCCATCCACAATAGCATCGAGATCGTCAGTGCGATCAGGATCATCAGACCGCCCATAGTCGGCGTACCGACTTTGGCGAGATGTGTTTGCGGCCCGTCAGCGCGGATCGGCTGGCCTTTGCCTTGCCGGACACGCAGCATGCTGATGAAACGGGGGCCGATAATCAGACCGATGATGAGCGCAGTCATCAATGTCGCCCCAGACCGGAATGTCTGGTAGCGGATGAGGTTAAACACCCCCTCGAAATTCAGCCATTCGGCGAGTAGATAGAGCATTCAGACTTCCCGGACCCCGCTTAATTTCTGGCCGTAAAATGTGCGACCAGTCTGCCGAGACCAACAGAATTGGAACCCTTGACGAGAATGGCATCGCCTGAGGTGACGCCAAACTCCTCCAAAGCCGAAATCGCCTGAGCAGGTCCTTCGCAATGCGCGAAGCTGAGTCCCGCTGCAAGCGCTCCCGCAGCGCCTTTCCCCAAGTCCCGCGCAAGCGCGCCCATTTCTTCTCCGACCAATATCGCATAGTCGACCTGTGCATCGGCCAAAGGTTCGGCCAGTTGCGCGTGGAAGCGCGGCGCAAAATCGCCCAATTCCTTCATCGATCCCAGCACAGCAATCCGCCGCGTTGCCGGCGTCTGGCCTAATTGCCGCAAAGTTGCGCGCATCGAGGCCGGGTTGGCATTGTAGCTCTCGTCAATCATCAACGCCTTGCCGCTGATCGCGGCTATCTGGTGGCGGGCGCCGCGTCCCTTGAGGCCTCCCATTTCCGCTAAAGCCAAACCAGCCGAACCAAGATCGCCGCCAGCCGCGCGCACTGCCGCCATCACGGCAAGCGCGTTGCTAACCCAATGTTCGCCCGGTTCCGCGACAGTGAAGCACATCCTTGCATCCCCCATATCAGCAGTGACGAGCGAGCCGCCATTGGCCGCGGGAATTGAATCGAGCAAGCGGACATCGGCGTCCGCATTTTTGCCGAACGAAACGACCCGGATGCCTTTCGACAGAGCCGCATCGCGCAATTGCACGAACTGCGGAATATCGGCGGGAATAACTGCTGTGCCGCCCGGCATGACTGCTTCAAAAATTTCGGCTTTGGCCGCTGCAATTGCTTCAATACTGCCCAGGTTCTCAATATGTGCAGGAGCAATGGTGGTAATCACCGCGACATGCGGCTTAACTTGCGCGGTTAGCGCGGAAATTTCGCCGGCATGGTTCATTCCCATCTCGAAAATGCCATAATGGCTGCGCGACGGCATCCGTGCGAGGCTGAGCGGCACGCCGACATGGTTGTTATAACTCCGCACCGAGCGGTGGGTCGATCCACGGCCCGAACGGTCCAGAGCAGCAAAGATCGCTTCCTTCACGCCGGTTTTGCCGACCGATCCGGTCACGCCGATCCGCGTGGCCGAACTGCGGTCTCGCGAATAGGCTGCAAGCGCTTCCAATGCGGCGTTGGTGTCTGCAACCAGAATATGCGGGTAGTCGACCAGCCGGTCGACCACCGCCGCAGTTGCACCATTGGCGAAAGCTTTCTCGAGATAGTTATGTCCGTCGGTCGCCTCACCCTTCAGAGCAAAAAACAGATCACCCGATCGCACATCGCGCGAATCAATTTCGACGCCCGACATCTGAAACTCGCCGCTGGCGGTACCCCGGGTTGCGGTAGCCACTTCTTGTGCCGTCCACAGCGCCATGCGCCGCGCATTGCTCTTATCCGCAGGCCATGCCCGGAGTGATTTGAGCGCGTTCATATCGTAGTTCCCTGGGGGGCAGCGCATTCGCGCGCGACAGTCACATCATCGAAAGGCAATATGCGCATATTCTCTCCGGACCCGATAATCTGGCCTTGTTCGTGCCCCTTGCCGGCGATCAGGATAATGTCCTTTGCCCCGGCCTGTTTGATGGCGACTGCAATTGCTTCGCGCCGGTCGGCGATTTCCAGCGCGCCCTTAGAACCTGCTAGAATGTCCCGGCGGATTTCAGCAGGGTCCTCGCCGCGGGGATTGTCATCGGTCACGATAATAATATCCGATTTCTGCGCGGCGACGCGTCCCATCTCGGGCCGCTTGCCGGTGTCGCGGTCACCGCCCGCGCCGAAAACGGTAATCAGCTTACCAGCAACATGCGGACGCAGCGCAGCAATGGCCGAATCTAGCGCGTCAGGCGTATGGGCATAATCGATATATATCGGTGCGCCTGCCTGCGTGATGGCCGCGCGCTCCAATCTTCCGCGAACGGGTTGAAGCCGCGCAACCGCATCGAACACTTTTGCGGCATCCCCGCCCGTTGCCAGAACCAGACCAGCCGCGACCAAGGCATTGGCCGATTGGTAAGCACCGATCAGTGGCAAATTGATTTTGTACGCCCTGCAATCATGTTCGATTTCAATCTCTTGCCCCAGCAGTGTCGGCGTATGGGCGAGCAGGCGAATGCCGTTACGGTCTCTCTCCCCCTGCTCACCCACCGTGAACACACGCAGGTTCCGTGTCTGCGCATGTTCGATGGCCCGGACGCTCCACTCGCTTGAATCCGCCCACACCACAATTGTTGCATCGTCATCGACCACCTCGTCGACCAGCCGCATCTTGGCCGCAAAATACGCTTCCATCGTCTCGTGATAATCGAGGTGATCACGGCTGAGGTTGGTAAAGCCCGCCGCCTTTACGCGCAGCCCTTCGTTGCGATATTGCGACAGGCCGTGGCTTGATGCCTCATAGGCGACATGCGTAACGCCTTCGCGCGCGAGCCCGCTCATATTGGCCAGGAATGTCACGATATCGGGGGTTGTCAGGCCGGTCGAAACCGAGCCGTCAGGGGTAGTGACCCCGAGTGTGCCGATTGACGCCGCGCTATGACCGCCCATGCGCCAAATTTGGCGGGTCATCTCGGCAGTCGAGGTCTTGCCATTGGTGCCAGTGACGGCAACAATCGTCTCTGGGACCGGCTTGAAGAATTGCGCCGCCAGCAAGGCAAAACATTGCCGCGGCTCTTCCGCCTTGATGTGGATCGCGCCTTTCACCTGTGCGTCAGGGCGGGCCACGATTGCAACCGCGCCAGCTTCAATGGCGGCGGGAATGAAGTCCTCACCGTTGAAGCGCGCGCCGTCAAATGCACCAAACACTGTGCCCGGTGCAACCTTGCGGTTGTCGATGGCAAAACCCGTCACATTGGCCTCCGCCCCCGTTGGCAAGGCAATTGCGGCATTGTTGGCGAGCACGGACAGTTTCATCGCTCGCCTCCGGGAATGAGCGGACGCAAGTCGCTGATATCGATATCGCGTGTGGAATCGGGCCGCACACCCAGGATCGGGCCGATGCGCGGGATTAGCTTGCCCACGATCGGGGCCGCGTTCCACGCAGCGGTCCGCTGGAATGAACTGGCGGTTGTGCCCTGCGGCTCGTCGAGCATCGCGATTACGACATATCGTGGCTTATCCATCGGGAAGGCCGCCGCGAAAGTCGAAACCAGCGAGCTCTTGCGGTAGCCACCGTGGCCGGGCTTCTCTGCGCTGCCGGTTTTGCCGCCAACACGAAAACCCGGGGCGTCAGCATTGCGTCCGGTGCCGTAAATAGCGATCATCCGCAGCAACTGGCGCATACGCGAGGAGGTTGACGCCTTGAACACGCGGCGCCCCTTGGGGGCATCACCGGGGGCGAGTTTGTGCAGAGTTGCCGGACGCCAGACGCCGCCGTTGACCAATGCAGCATAGGCGCTGGCGAGATGGAGCGGGGTCACGGCAATGCCGTGCCCATAGCTGACGGTCATATTGCGAATTCGCGGCCAATGATCGCCCGGCCAGATCGGAAAGCCTTTCGCCGGAAGTTCGACATAGGGCCGCTCGTTCATGCCCAGATCCATCATCGTGCGGCGCAGTTTCTCCGCGCCCAACTCGTCGGCAATCCGCGCGGTGACAGTATTCGACGAATGGATCAATGCCTCGGGAACATTGAGCGAGTCACCGAGAAAATGGCTGTCTGACAGCGTCGTCGAGCCGATTTTGACCGGTCGCGCATCATAGCGGCGCCCGAAATCGCGAACCACGCCAGCGTCGATTGCCGCGGCGATACTAAGCGGTTTGAAAGTCGAGCCCAGCTCATAAACCTGATTGGTCACGCGGTTGAAGCTGGTCGGCACTTCGCCGCGCTCGCGCATCGCTTCCGATTGCACCAGATCTTCGGACCTGATCTTGTTCGGGTCAAATTCGGGTAGCGACGCCATCGCCAAAATCTCGCCAGTGTCGACATCGAGGACGAGGCCAGCAGCGCCCACCGCATTGGTGGCCAGCATTCCGCGCCCCAATTCGTCTTCCAATGCGCCTTGCGCCCGCATATCGATCGACAGTGCCACCGGCGTATTGCGCTGTGCCGCATCCATCAGTTGGTCGTTAAGCACGCTTTCCATGCCGACGCGGCCCTGCCCTTCCTGATTGACATAGCCCAATATATGCGCGGCCATTGAGCCTTGCGGATAGTGGCGGTCGGTTTCGCGCGGCAATTCCAGCGCCAATTCGCCAATCGCCATCACCCGATTGGCATCTTCGGGTAACACGCGGCGCTGGATATAGCCTGGTCTGCCTGCAGCCAGCATTTCAGCGGTGTTTTCCAGATTGATCGAGGGGAAGATTGCTTTCAATTGTGTGGCAACCTCGCGTGCATTCTTGACCAGCGGATTGCCCGGATCACCCATCGCCTTGGGATTGTACCACAGTGCATAGGCCGGAAACGCCCGCGCCAATGGCACGCCATTGCGATCGGTAATTTCACCGCGCGGCGGCAGCAGCGCATCTTCGAGCGAGGTGGTGCGCGTGACATTGTCGCTCACGCCGAGATACCCGATCCGTACAACTGCGACACAGGCCACCAACGCAAAGATTCCTGCCACCCATAGCACCCGAAGCCGCGCAACATTGATCAGCTGCTGACGCATCGAGGTGAGGTTGACCCGGCTGCTCGACACGGTCGCGCTGATTGCCATGACCGTCATTCGCCGGTCTCGGCCATACCGCGGCCAATCGCCCGCCCTATCGACAAGCGCTCGGACAAGGGTTGCTTTGCTGAAAGTGAATTTGCGCCGTTGGTTTGATGCGCGTCGCTGTGGGTCGGCGCTTTGACCTCGGTCGCTGCATTGGCAGGTTCGCCCGTCAGGGGAGACACGAATTGCGGGAAAACCCCCTCTTCGCTCTCAGTCGGTGCGCGTGCGACGCGGATCGGATCAGGCGCGCCCGCATTGCGCGGCAAGCCAAGGCTGGCCAGCTGCCGTTCGTTTTCAAGATACTGGTCCGCAGCAGGCGCGCGGTAGCCGAATTCGATCCTGTTCCAGTCGGCCAATTGCTGTTGGTTTGCGCGGGTTTCGAATTCGGTTTCGAGCAAAATCCGCTCGCGTTCCAGCGCAATGATTTCGCGTTCTGCCAGACGTACCTCGCTCTTCACCGCATTGACGCGGAAAGTCAGAGCCATGAAGAACACGGCGCAAGTGGAAAGCGCTACGGCCCATCCGATTTGGCGAAGGCGGCTACCGGGGCGGATCATGCTGCATTCCTTGCCGGCGTGGCCGTGCGGACGGCAGACCGCAAAGTGGCTGAACGCGAACGCGGGTTGCGGTCGATTTCCTGCTCGGAAGCACGGATAGCTTTGGACACCGCGCGATAGCCTGGCGGTGCCAATTCAGCCTGCGGCAGATGGCGTGAGCCGCCACTGCTAGCCGAGGCTTCGCGCAAATAGCGCTTCACGATCCGGTCTTCGAGACTGTGGAAGCTGACCACGGCAAGTCGGCCGCCATTACCCAGCAATTGCTCGGCAGCATCCAAGCCCTCTTTCAGTTCTTCGAGCTCGGCATTGATATGGATGCGCACCGCTTGAAAGCTGCGCGTGGCGGGGTCCTTCGGCGCTCCGGCACGATAACCCAGTGCCTTGCGAACCGCCCGCGCGAAATCGCCCGTGGTTGCAAGCGGTCGCGCTGCCACAATTGCGCGGGCCACACGGCGAGACTGGCGCTCCTCACCAAACTGGTAGAGCACATCGGCAATTGTGCTTTCCTCGGCAGTGTTGAGGAAATCGGCTGCACTTTCACCATCCTGCGACATCCGCATATCGAGCGGGCCATCGGACGAAAAGGCAAAGCCGCGCTCTGCTTGATCAAGCTGCATCGACGACACGCCGATATCCATCGTAATACCATCAACGCGGCGGTCGGCCAGATCGGGCGCAACCTCCGCGATGGCCTGCGCCATTTCGGAAAAGCGGCGCGGGTGTAAAATCAGCCGCGGCGGCTGCTCCTTCGTTTCGGGCCACTTCGAACCGGCCTCAATCGCATCGGGATCGCGGTCGAATGCATGCACGGTTGCCCCGGCATCGAGCAAAGCGCGGGTATATCCGCCTGCCCCGAATGTCGCGTCGACCATCACATCACCCGGCTGCGGCGCAAGCGCTGCGATGACTTCAGCTAGAAGCACCGGAATGTGCGGTGCTCCAGCGCAGCTTGCCGCTGGCGTCATATCGCTTACCGGGCTCATTTGCGCTTTGCCTCGGCTTCCGCCAGCAAATCAGCGCAGGCTGCTTTGGCACCGCTCCATTCCTGGCCCTGCTGTCCCAGAATTGTAGGGTTCCAGATGGTGAAGGACGGACCTGCCCCCTGAAAGTAGAGCGCATCGCTGACTTGGCCGAGCGACTGGAGGAAATCGGGCATGGTAAAACGCCCGCTATCGTCGAACGGAATACGCTTGAAACCGAACAGCTGGTTTTCGCGAATCTCACGGTCGAAATCGCGGCCCACCCGGATCGCCATTTCTTCTTCGCGGTCAAGCTGCTTATCAAGCTCGGCCTGGCGCGAAAGGCCGAAACCCACAAGGCAATCGAAGCGGTCATGCGCGGCGAGGCACAAAATACGGCCTTCGCTCGAATCCTTCACCATATTGCGGAAATCGGGCGGCAGAACGAAACGACCCTTGTCACCCATAAGAGTGAGGGCCTGTCCGCTGTACCGTATAGGAAGCGCTCCCGCCACTTCGTCAAAACCCCCAAATGAACCAATCTCTAGGCAAACCTCCCCCGCCGCCGCCCGCGCGCAAGCTCGGGTGGCTCGCCTCATCACTATGGGGCGCAGCGCAAGACAATCTGTCTGATGGAAGATGGTATTAACCCGCGATAAGCGGGGATGGAAGGGGAAATTAGGGAATTAGTGGGGATGGACTTCTAAACTGTTGTTTTATATTTATAAATACAGTTAACTATCCTGTGGATTCCCGTCGATGGCAGTTGAAAATGCGGCGGAATCCGTCAAATCCCCGCTTTCGACTCCGAAAAATGCAGCCGATCCCGGAATATCCCCACATCTGAGTCACTTGGAGTCGAACGCCCTCTGCGCCAACGCCCGCAAAGCATCGCGGCTGTCATTTCCGTCACTTTCGGCATCCAGCATTCCGGCATCAGCGACGATAAGCGCACGCCCCTTCCCGAGCTGGCACTCTGCAATCAAGCCTTGCGCTTGCAGAGTGCAGCGCTGGTCACCTTGCGTGACAATTTCAAAATGACCGGCCTGCTCGACCGGCACATTCAGTCCCTGCCATGCGATTTCCCGTATACCCGCTGCTTGAGACTCGTCGAGGAATTGAACCAACCCCCACCGCGAAAGAATGGGTGAAAGCAACGCTATTTCCTGCGGCCTGCGTTTGTCTCCCAAGGCGAAATCCGAATGCGCCGTCAGCAATGGATCAGCGAACAGCAGCAGTTTCCCGCCACCTTCCACCCAAGCATCCAGCGCTGCGAACTCTGCCGGAGACAATACCCTCGGCTGCATCAGTGCGATCTGCCTGAGACTTTTCAATTGCGCGCTAGGCTGCGCATCGTCTGAGGCTGCAAGATAGTCGATCGGCACGATCTCATAGCGGGTTTCCAGCGCGGTCTTCACCCAATGCGCGGCCGCATCGTTTGCGATCAAATTCCCCAGATCTGCGCTTTCGGCCCAAACGATTGGTAAGGACGTCATCAGCCCGAGCTGAGGCTTGTCGCGATCTTCAATGTCCGCCGACTGATTAGCGAGCCAAAAACCACCCGAAACAACCAGCACCAACCCAGCCGCAATCGCTGCGGCCATGGGCGCACGATAACTGCGCTGCACTAGTCGGGCGTTTGCGCCGCGCCCTGCTCGGGCAAGACTGGCTTGTTCTGGTCAGGAATTTTGGCCGGATCGGTAGGTAAATCGGGCACCACACCTGCCTCCACCATCGGATCGGTCGGCTTCGTTTCCGCCGCATCGGCAGCAACCGTGGCAGCGGCCTGCGGAACGCTGCTTGCGTCAGTATCATCCGCGCTCGTACGAATAACATCGGCCAGCGCAACCAGCATGAGCATTCCGACAATCCCGGAAAGGCCAATTTGCAGCCGCTGGATCGATTCCGACCGCGTTCCGCCGAGCGGCATAGCTGGCCGATCCTTCGGCCCATGCATAATCCGGTCAAGAAAACGATTTGCCATTATTTGAATCTAGCTCAGGATTACCAACAGACCAAGGTCTAATTGCCCTCGCCCACAATTGGCCAAATTTTCAGTCTTTCAGCCACTCAAACACGGGCAAACCTTTTTCCTCGAGCCATTCGCGGTTGTAGAGCGAGGAAAGATAGCGGAAGCCCGTGTCACATAAGATGGTCGCAACCCGCGGCTTTTCGCGGCCAGCGGCGAGCAACTGTTTGCCCAAGGCAACCGCGCCGGCAACATTGATACCCGATGAGAGACCGAGGCAAAGCCCCTCTTCGCGCAGCAACCGGCTAACCCAATACAAACCTTCTTCGTCCGAAATGCGGAACTGCGTGTCAATCGGTGCGCCTTCAAGATTTGCGGTGATCCGGCCTTGCCCAATCCCTTCCGCGACCGAGTTGCCTTCCGCCTTCAACTCGCCTTCGGCATAATAGCTATAGAGCGCAGCGCCGTGCGGATCGGTCAGCGCGATCTGGACGGTTTCGTCAAACGCCTTCAGCCCGAGCCCGACGCCCGCGATCGTTCCGCCAGTGCCCGCGGCACAGGTGAAACCGTCAATCCTGCCCTCCAATTGCTCCCACAATTCAGCCGCCGTTGTTTCGATATGAACCTTGCGGTTGGCAGTGTTGTCAAACTGGTTGGCCCAGACCGCGCCTTCGGTTTCTTCGGCCAGCCGGCGCGAAGTGTGGACGAAATGGTTGCAGTCCGAAAACTTTGTCGGCGGAACCAGCACCAGCTTCGCGCCAAGCGCGCGCAGCGTATCCATCTTCTCCTTTGATTGATTGTCAGGCATGACAATGATTGTGCTATAGCCAAGCGCATTGGCGACCAGCGCGATACCGATACCGGTGTTGCCCGCCGTCCCTTCAACAATCGTTCCGCCCGCCAGCAATTCGCCGCGCGCCTCTGCATCGCGAATGATTCCGAGCGCCGCCCGATCCTTGACCGAAGCGCCCGGATTGGCGAATTCGCATTTACCGTAAATTTCGCAACCGGCAGCTTCGCTTGGTCCTTGAAGCAGGACCAAGGGAGTGTTGCCGATCAGTTCGAGCGTATCGTCACGCGGTGGAGGTGCAATCATGCAGCAGATGTAGCCCGCTGGCAGCGCAGTTCAATGCAGATGCGCTTTCCCGCGAAGAACTCAGTCTTCTTCGGCGATCGTCACCTTAAGGCCGTCGAGGTCGGCGGTGAGCGGAACCTGACACGACAAGCGTGAGTTTTCGGACCGATGGTCAGAGCTTTCCAGCAGATCGTCTTCATCTTCGGACATGGCCGGAAGTTTGTCCATGAACGCCGGATCGACATGGATGTGACAGGTCGCGCACGAACAGCAGCCACCGCACAGTGCAAGAAGCTCGTCAAAGCCATTGTCACGAATGGCTTCCATCACGGATAACCCTTCACCGACTTCAACGGTTGATTCTTCACCGGCACGGTTGACTACGATCAGCTTCGGCATGATGTGTTAGCTCCATAATATTCTGGCCAAATTGGCCGTTTGGACGGGCTGCTAAAAGAGCGGTGCCGGTTTTGCAAGACAGAAGGAGAGCCGCGTGGGACTTACCGCAGACCAGATCAAGCTAGGCGTTGACCACATTGTCGCCGTCGAACCCGCTTTTGGACGCGGCTTGAAAGCTGTTGGCTACCCAGAACCGCGTATCCGGCCGACCGGCTACCGGACATTATTGCGGACCATTGTTGGCC
>JBATLU010000294.1:0-10156 GCA_049289475.1 Pontixanthobacter sp.
GTTGCGGCGCGGTAAAACCGGCACTTTGGCAGTCGTCGTCATCGGCAGACCGGAAGAAGCGGCGAGCGATATCAATCCGTTCTATTTTTCGCTTCTGGGTAGCGTTTGTGCAGCAGCTGCGGCGCAGGGTTATGAAACGCTTGTTTCATTCCAATCAGAAGAGGGCAAGTTCTTCGGCAAATATGAAGAACGCGGCCAAGCTGACGGGGTGATTGTCATTGGCACAACCGTAAACGAACCAGCATGGCAGTATTTCCGTGAACTGGCGTCGGATGGCCGCGCAGTGGCCTTTTGGGGGTCGCCGTTTGATGAACTCGAATGGGTCCGCTCGGACAATTATGAAGGCGGCTTGCTTGCGGCGAATGAATTGATTGCTGCCGGATGCAAGCACATCCTCCATATCGGCACGATTGATTCACCCCAGCAGCAGTTTCGCGAGCGGTTCGAGGGGTATGAAGCGGCGCTCAAGGCCAAAGGCTTCACGCCGGTTTTGCAAGCCGTCGATGAAGCGCTTGATCGTGAACAGCAGGGGCATGATGCCATCACCAAATTGGTGAGCAGCGGGGCACAATTCGACGGGCTGTTTGTTGCTTGCGATTCGATGGCCCTGGGCGCGCTTGAAGAATTGCATCTGCGCGGGGTTAGTGTACCCAAAGACTGCTCGATCATCGGCTTCGATGGAATCCGCGCGGGCCAGCATAGCAATCCGCCGCTCGCTTCGATCGAGCCAGATTTCGATGTCGCGGGCGCCATGCTGGTAAGGACCGTGCTCGGCGAGGACGACGCATCGGAACGGCGCGTGCCGGTACGTTTGCTACACCGCAGCAGTGTGCGGCGGGGCTAAACTACCCGTTCACCGTAACTTTTAACTCCACCTGTGGCATTGCGAACAAACCCATGACCGGATGCGGCGCGTATGGCGCTTCGAGGCGTTCGATTTCCTCGGCGGAGAGTGCTACGTCGAGCGCGGCAACGGCATCCTCGATATGTTTCGGCTTGGTTGCGCCGATGATCGGGCTGGTGACTTCTGGCTTATGCAGCACCCAGGCGAGAGCAATCTGCGCCATGGGTAAGCCGCGTTCTTTGGCCAAAGCTTTGACCGCTTCGACCACTTGCCGGTCATTATCTTGCGTTCTGGCATAGAGCGTCTTGCCCACCAAATCACTTTCGGAGCGGTCGGTGGTGCTGTCCCAGGAACGTGTCAATTTGCCGCGCGCCATCGGACTCCACGGCATGACTGCGATGCCCTGATCAGCGCATAGCGGCAGCATCTCCCGCTCTTCTTCGCGGTAAAGCAGATTGACGTAGTTTTGCATCGAGATGAACTGTTTCAGGCCCGCTTGCTGCGCAATATGCAGCATCTTTTGAAATTGCCACGCATACATCGACGATGCCCCGATATAGCGGACTTTGCCCGACTTGACGATTGCATCGAGCGTTTCGACAATTTCTTCCATAGGCGTATCAGCGTCGAGCCGGTGAATCTGGTACAAATCGATGTAATCAGTACCGAGACGGCGAAGGCTGTCGTCCACGGCATGCATCAGCGATTTGGCTGACAAGCCGCCAGTGTTGGGCGCTTGCCGCCAACGGAAGAAGCCTTTGGTCGCGATGACAATTTCGTCGCGGTTGGCCATTTCCTTGAGCAAAGTCCCGACGTATTCTTCCGACGAACCGCCTGAATATACATTGGCTGTGTCGAAGAAATTTATCCCCGCCTCCAGCGCTTGCCGGACCATCGGGCGAGAGCTGGCGAGGTCCATCGTCCAGTCGTGTCCGTCGGCCTGTGAATCGCCGAAGCTCATGCAGCCGAGGCACAGCTTTGATACCGTGAGACCCGTGTTGCCGAATTGGGTATATTGCATGATCGAAGCGCGCTCCTGTTAGATTTGCACTAGCGTAGCAGCACCGACGAAACTTCCAAATACTCGAAACGCGCTTGCACATATAACAATATCTTTATATGTCGTTTTGAATGAAGATTGACACCACCATGAGGTCGCTTGCTGACCCGACACGGCTGCGGATTATGCGGTTGCTGTCAGCAATGGAGCTGGCGGTGGGTGAACTTGCGCAAGTGTTGGGTCAAAGCCAGCCGCGTGTTTCTCGCCATGTTGCGATCCTGTGCGACGCCGGATTGGCCGAGCGTCACCGCGAGGGCAGCTGGGTGTTTCTGCGTGCCGCAGTGGGTCCGGAGCGGCACAGCCCAGTTGGGGATGCTGTTTCGCGGCTACTGGCCATTGCTGAACGGGAAGATGCGGAATTTGCCGCCATGTGCGCTGAAGACCGGCGGCAGTTGGCCAATATCCGCGGTGCGCGCGAGCAGAGCGCCGCCGATTATTTCGCGCAGCATGCCGAGGATTGGGATGAATTGCGCCAATTGCACAGCGCCGATCAAGTCGTAGAGGCACGGTTGATTGAGGCGCTTGGCGAACAATCGCTCGGGCAGGTCCTTGATATCGGAACTGGCAGTGGGCGGATGGCTGAATTGTTTGCTCCCAAAGCGGAGCATATGGTTGCGCTCGACAAAAGCCTCGACATGCTCCGCGTCGCGCGCGCCAAATTGCAGAATTTGCCTGCTGACAGTGTTGAGTTGGTGCAGGGTGATTTCTCCGCATTGCCCTTTGCGGCGCATCGTTTTGACACGGTGTTGCTGCATCAGGTGCTCCATTTCGCACAAGACCCGGCGACGGCGCTGGCTGAAGCCGCGCGTGTCACGCGGCCCGCAGGCCGGATCGCGATTGTTGATTTCGCGGCGCATGACCGGGAGGAATTGCGCGACCGTCATGCGCATGCGCGGCTCGGGTTTGGTGACAAAGCGATGCATGATCTGCTGCGCGAAGCCGGTTATGAACCCGCCGCGCCGATCACGATGGATGAAGGCCAACTGACGGTCAAAATCTGGCTCGGGACCCGTGTGGGAACTCCCGCTGCAAAAGAAACCAGAAAGGTGGCCGTGTGAGTCCGGTTTTTGATCCATCTAAAGAGGCGCAAACCGCGCTCGACGCACCTCTATTCGCCGCATTGCCGGGCGATATCAGCGCATCCTTCGAATTTTTCCCGCCCAAGAGCGCGGCAATGGAAGTGAAATTGTGGGAGGCAGTGCAGGAACTGGCCCCGCTTGAGCCCGCCTTCGTCTCGGTCACCTATGGTGCAGGCGGCTCGACTCGCGAGCGCACGCACAACACGGTCGCGCGGATTATTCGCGAGGCGCAACTTCCTGCCGCAGCGCATCTGACCTGTGTTGACGCCAGCAAAGCGGAAATCCGCGAGGTGGCGGAGCAATATTGGGAAGCGGGCGTGCGCCATATTGTCGCTTTGCGTGGTGACGCGGGTGAACCGGGCGCACCCTTTGTCCCGCACCCCGATGGCTATAAGAGCGCAGCGGACTTGGTTTCGGGATTGAAGGAAATCGCCGATTTCGAAATTTCCGTTGCGGCATATCCCGAAACGCATCCCGATGCTGAATGTCCGCAGAGCGATCTCGATAATCTGAAGCGCAAGCTCGACGCCGGTGCGACGCGCGCGATCAGCCAGTTCTTCTTCTCTGCTGACACCTTCTTCCGATTTCAGGACGCTGCTGCAGCGAAGGGCATCACTGCGCCGATCTTGCCTGGTATTCTGCCGGTGACCAATGTTGCGCAGGCGCGCAAATTTGCCGGAGCCTGCGGAGCGAAAATTCCCGAATGGATGGACGGATTGTTTGACGGGCTCGATGAACGCCCTGCCGCGCGCCAATTGGTTGCAGCCACTGTTGCGGCTGAGCTATGCCGCCGCCTTTATGCGGGCGGTGTGCGTGATTTCCATTTCTACACATTGAACCGCGCCGATCTGGCCTATGCGATCTGCCACATGCTGGGCATGCGCCCGAAGGATAATTCCCAATGAGTGCCCCAATTTCCCCACGCGAAAGACTGAACGCCGAGGCGGCAAAGCGCGTGCTGATTTCAGATGGCGCATTCGGTACTCAAATCCAGAACCGCAAACTGACCGAGGAGGACTACGCGGGTGATCTGGGGCTGAAGGCCGATCAGAAGGGCAATAATGACATTCTCGCGCTAACCCGCCCCGATGTGATCGAGGATATTACCCGCGCCTATCTCGATGCCGGATCGGATGTGATTTCGACCAACACATTTTCCGCCAATATTATAAGCCAGGCCGATTATGCGGCAGAAGCTTTGGTGCGCGATATCAATATAGCCTCTGGGCGGATCGCTCGCGAATTGGCGGATGAATTCGAACAGCGCGATGGTCGACCTCGTTTTGTTGCAGGCGCAATCGGGCCGACCAACAAGACATTGTCGCTTAGCCCCGATGTTGAAGACCCGGGTTTCCGCGAGATTGATTTTGATTATCTGACAGCGGTCTATCGCGAACAAGCGGCTGCGCTTATTGAAGGCGGGGTTGACTTCATTCTGATCGAAACCGTGTTCGACACGCTCAATGCCAAGGCAGGCGTGATGGCAGTCAAGCAGCTGGAGGCCGAGCTGGGCCGGGACGTGCCGATCATGCTGTCGATGACGCTGACCGATCTTTCGGGCCGCAATCTGTCAGGCCATACGGTAGAGGCGTTCTGGTATGCCGTGCGCCACGCCAATCCGATAACTATCGGGCTGAACTGTTCGTTCGGCGCGGAGCAATTGCGCCCGCATGTGCAAATGCTCAGCAAGATCGCGGATTGCCTGCTGCTGGCCTATCCCAATGCGGGCCTGCCCAATGAATTGGGTGAATATGACGAGCTTCCCGCAACCACCGCCGCTTTGGTGCGCGAATGGGCCGAAAACGGTCAGGTCAACATTCTTGGCGGGTGCTGCGGATCAAGCCCCGATCACATCGCCGCGATTGCCAAAGCGGTTGACGGATTGTCCCCCCGCAAGTCTCCGGCGCGCGACACGCAAATGCGGCTTGCCGGCCTCGAACCTTTTACGATTGCAGCATAATGACCCAGCCTAGTACCGCCCAATTCGTCAATATTGGCGAACGCACCAATGTGACCGGCTCTGCCCGGTTTAAAAAGCTGATTATGGCCGATGATTATGCGACCGCCGTTGAAGTGGCGCGCGAGCAGGTCGAGAACGGCGCGCAGATCATCGATGTCAATATGGACGAAGGGCTGCTCGATGCGGTCCACGCCATGACGACATTCCTGAAGCTGATCGCTGCAGAGCCGGATATCGCCCGCGTGCCGCTGATGATCGACAGTTCCAAATGGGATGTGATCGAAGCGGGTCTGAAATGCGTTTCGGGCAAGCCAATTGTCAATTCGATTTCGATGAAAGAGGGCGAGGAACAATTTCTCGAACACGCGCGTAAATGCATGGCATATGGTGCGGCTGTGGTGGTGATGGCGTTCGACGAAACGGGGCAGGCCGACACCAAGCAGCGCAAGATCGAGATTTGTAGCCGCGCCTATAAATTGCTGACCGGAATAGGCTTCCCGCCTGAAGACATTATCTTTGATCCCAACATTTTCGCTGTGGCAACGGGCATCGAGGAGCATGACCGCTACGGTCTCGACTTCATCGAAGCAGTGCGCGAGATCAAGGCCAATTGCCCGCATGCCAAGACATCAGGCGGGCTTTCCAACCTATCCTTCAGTTTCCGCGGCAACGAAACCGTGCGCCGCGCGATGCATTCGGTGTTTCTCTATCACGCGATCCCGGCCGGGCTCGATATGGCGATCGTCAATGCGGGGCAACTGGACGTATATGACCAGATCGATCCGGTGCTGCGCGATGCGTGCGAGGATGTAATACTGATGCGCCCGGTCGAAGGTGACGAGAGCGCGACAGAGCGGCTGATCAATCTTGCCGAAAGCTACAAAGGCAGCGACCCGGTCGCAGAAAAACAAGCCGCTGAATGGCGCGGCTGGGCAGTTGAAAAGCGGCTCGAACATGCGCTGGTCAAGGGCATCGACGCTGATATTGTCGCTGACACCGAAGAAATGCGCAGCGCGATTGCTGCCGATGGTGGCCGTCCGATCCAGGTGATTGAGGGTCCGTTGATGGACGGGATGAATGTCGTCGGCGATCTGTTCGGAAGCGGCAAAATGTTCCTGCCACAAGTTGTCAAATCAGCGCGTGTCATGAAGAAAGCGGTCGCGCATTTGATCCCCTATATCGAGGCGGAAAAGGATCTGCTGGCGGAGGAAGACCGCAAGGCCAAAGGCAAAATCATCATGGCGACGGTGAAGGGCGATGTGCACGATATCGGCAAGAATATCGTCGGCGTTGTGCTGCAATGTAATGGCTATGATGTGGTCGATCTGGGCGTGATGGTGCCGTGGACCAAAATCCTCGAAACCGCCAAGGCTGAAAAGGCTGATATGATCGGCCTTTCGGGCCTGATTACCCCGTCGCTCGATGAAATGGTTACCGTTGCCGAAGAAATGCAGCGCGCCGGAATGACCATGCCGCTGCTGATTGGCGGGGCGACCACCAGCAAGGTTCACACCGCATTGCGCATCGACGGCGCCTATGATGGACCGGTGATCCATGTGCTTGACGCCAGCCGCGCGGTCGGGGTGGCGAGCAAGCTGCTGTCGGACACTCTACGCGATGATTTCGTGTCCGAGACTGCCGCCGAATATCAGCATGTCCGCGATGTGCGCGAAGGCAAGGGGCAGAGCGAACTCCTCAGCCTCGACGATGCACGCGCCAATTATTACGATGCCTTCCTCAGCGACAAGGCAGCGCCGCCGGTGAAGCCTGGGGTGCATGTGTTCGATGATTGGTCGCTCGCCGACTTGCGCGAAGTGATCGACTGGACGCCGTTTTTCCGTGCCTGGGAATTGCACGGCAATTATCCGGCGATCTTGCAGGACGATGTGGTGGGCGAAACCGCCCGCAGCCTGTTTGCCGACGCGCAGGAAATGCTCGACAAAATCGTCGAGGAGAAATGGCTGACCGCGCGCGGTGTCTGCGGAATGTGGCCCTGCGCGCGCGATGGCGACGATGTCACGATTCACCGCGTCAGGCGGGAAGAACATGTCGTGCTTCCCTTTTTGCGCCAACAGGTCAAGAAATCGCGCGACCGCGCCAATATGTGCCTAGCTGACTTTATTGATCCGGCAGGTGACTGGATCGGCGGCTTTGCGGTCGGTATTCACGGGATCGATGATCATATCGCCCGCTTCAAAGCCGATAATGATGATTATTCGGATATTCTGCTGAAGGCGTTGGCCGACCGTTTTGCCGAAGCCTTTGCCGAACGGCTGCACCAGCATGTCCGGACCGATCTGTGGGGCTATGCCCCCGGAGAGCAACTGACCAATGAAGCGCTGATCAAGGAACAATATCGCGGCATCCGCCCGGCACCGGGCTATCCAGCTTGCCCCGATCACAGCCTGAAGCCGATCCTGTTCGATCTGCTTGATGCGGAGGCCAATACCGGCATTTCGCTAACCGAAAACTACGCCATGTGGCCGACTTCAGCGGTAAGCGGGTTCTATTTCGGCCATCCGGAAAGCCAATATTTCGGCGTTGCAAGGATAGGGCGTGACCAGTTGGAAGATTATGCGATCCGGCGCGGGGTCGATCTGGCCACGGCAGAGCGCTGGCTTCGGCCCAATCTCGACTGATGACGCTGCCTGCCGGAAGGTTGGTTTGGCTCGGCGGATTTGCGTTGCTCGCGGCCTATCTCGCGCTGCTGATTTCTGTGCCGTTCAGTCGGGCATTGCTGGGGAATCTTGCATTTCTGCCGGTTGTTGGTGCGCTGGGTGCAATCATTGCCAACACTTCCGGTACCGGCGGCGGGGTCGTATTTGTCCCGGTGTTCAACGCTTTGCGCGAACACGGGGTGATGGCGCTCGATCCGTTGCAAGTGGTGGGCGCTTCGATGATGATCCAGAGCTTTGGCATGACGATGGGCGCGCTTCGCTGGACCGACCGCTTGCTGCACCAGCCCGCGATTGCGCCAAATGCCCTTGAAGCGAACGTGCGGATCACGGATTATGCGCTGGTTGCGGGAGCGGTTCTTGCCCTGTCGCTGCCGACCATGCTGGCCGTCCAGCGGCTTGCGCCGTTTGACGGACCTACGGTGCTGCTGGGATATAAGGGATTTTCGATCCTGCTGGGTTTGGCTCTGATAACCGCAACCTGGACAGTCAATCTGAAGCGGCCTGAACGCTGGAGGCTGGAACGATTCGATCTGGCTGTGCTGTTGCTGCTGGCGATCCCTGGCGGAGCAATTACCGCGCTTTTCTCTGTCGGGATTGGAGAGCTGGTCGCACTCTATCTGTTCATGCGTCACTATCCGGTGCTTCTGTGCACCGGGGCGGCCTGCGTGATTTCATCGGTCAGTGTCATCGCAGGCAGCATCTGGCATGTGCAGCATGGAACAATTCAGTGGGAAGTTGTGTTGCTGGCCGGTCCCGGCGCGGCGCTTGGCGGGTTTCTTGCGCGGCCGATTGCCCTGTGGCTGGGCGCGAGAAAGCTCAAAACACTCGACGGCGCATGGATTGTCTTGTCCGCGCTCTATTTGTTGTGGCTGAATTGGCATTAAGCGCAGAGGGTGGATTGACCGCTGCACCCTAATCGCGCAGTGGAAATCCGTCGCTAGGGAAGTGATTCTTTGGCCGATGCGCGGGAGAGACCGTCAGCGAATTGACTGGCGGCACCGAAGGAGCAACCGCCCCGGAAACTCTCAGGTACCAGGGACCGCGCAACGGCAGACACTCTGGAAAGCGCCCTCGCTGCAAGGCGGGGCCACCGAAGGGGTAAGCGTGAGGCTGCATTGGCGCGCGTTAAAACTCTCAGGTCTTCCCGACAGAGGGGGTATGTGAACGGGCACTTTGCCCGCTCGCATCCTATTCTGAACGGGGATTGTGATGAGCGACGAGACTTTAGACATCGAAGAAACCCATCCGGACGATATGCCGGAGGAACAGGTGCTTCCGCTCGACGCGTGGCACCGCGCCCAAGGTGCGCGGATGGTCGAGTTCGCCGGATACCAAATGCCGATCCAATATGAAGGAATCGTAGCCGAACACGAATGGACCCGCGCGCACGCCGGCCTGTTCGATGTCAGCCATATGGGGCAATTGCTGGTTTCGGGCGAAGGCGCCGACGCCGCGCTCGAAGCCTTGTTCCCGATTGACCTTTCCACGCTCAAGCTGGGGATGCAGCGTTATTCCTTGCTGCTCGACGAAAATGGCGGCGTGCTCGACGATCTGATGGTGTCGCGTTGGCCCGAAGCACTGTTTCTGGTGGTCAATGGCGCGACCAAATGGGACGATATCGCGCATTTGTGCGAACATCTGCCTGATGATGTCACGCTCAACCATTTGCAGGACCGCGCCTTGCTGGCGCTGCAGGGGCCGCAGGCTTTCAAGGTTCTGGAGCGCCATGCAACCGGCGAACATCCATTGTCGGCGCTGACTTTCATGAAGTTCGGCCACTTCACCGTCGCAGGCGTGGAAATGGCGATCAGCCGTTCGGGCTATACCGGCGAAGACGGTTTTGAGATTTCGCTGCCCGCCGAAGATGCAGAGAAAATTGCGACGCTGCTGTGCACGGAACCCGAAGTGAAACCCATCGGACTGGGCGCGCGCGACAGCTTGCGGCTTGAGGCCGGTCTGCCGCTTTACGGACATGATCTCGACACGGAAACCGATCCGGTTTCGGCGCGGTTGCTGTTTGCTCTCGCCAAATCGCGGCGGGAAAGCGGCGGCTGGATGGGGCATGGTCCGATTGCGGAAAAACTCAGCGGCGGCACAGCGACCAAGCGCGTTGGCCTGAAAGTCGAAGGCCGGATGCCTGCGCGCGAGGGTGCCTTGGTTTTCAGCGGCGATACAGAGATTGGCCGCGTCACCAGCGGCGGTTTCTCGCCCACGCTCGGCTACCCGATTGCGATGGCCTATGTTGCGGCGGACCACGCGGCCAACGGCACCGCTTTGCAGATTGAAGTGCGCGGCAAACGGCTCGATGCGGTCGTCACATCCATGCCCTTCGTGCCCCATAATTATTACCGAGGAGAATGAACCGATGGCCCGTTATTTCACCGAAGAACATGAATGGATTGACGTCGAAGGCGACAGTGCCACCGTCGGCATTACCGATTACGCGCAAGAACAATTGGGCGATATCGTATTCGTCGAATTGCCCGATGTCGGCGCGATGGTCGACAAGGGCGGCGATGCTGCGGTGGTCGAATC
>JBATLU010000295.1:0-9687 GCA_049289475.1 Pontixanthobacter sp.
CTCTAACACAACGGTTGAGTTTGAAATCGGCATCGACCCCAATGATGCTGTGTCCGAAGTCAAAAATGCGGTAGATACAGTGCGCGGGAGTTTGCCCGACGGAATTCTCGAGCCAAGGATCAGCAAACTTGATATTTCAGGCGGATTTCTAGGGATTTACGCCGTAGAAGCCGACGATATGACCATCGAGCAGCTAAGCTGGTTTATCGATGATACGGTCGCCAAGCAGCTGCTTTCGATTGAAGGCATGGCGCAAGTGGACCGGTTTGGCGGCGTTGATCGCGAAATCGAAGTCATTCTCGACCCGGGCAGAATGCAGTCGCTTGGTGTCACGGCAAGCCAGATCAATCAGGTTTTACGACTCGACAATATTGATACTGCCGGCGGAATGGCTGAGGTTGGCGGAACACGGCAATCCGTCCGCGTGCTTGGCGCAAACGCAAGCGCTTTTGAATTGTCTCAGCGCCAGATACGCCTCAACGACGGGCGCACAGTCAAGCTGACTGATGTCGCAACGGTTCGAGACGGATTTAGCGAACGCTCTTCAATCAGTAAGGTGCGCGGCAAGGAAGTGGTCAATTTCGCCATGTCACGCGCCAAGGGTGCATCTGACGTAACGGTGTTCGACGCGGCTAAAATCAAAATTACCGAGATTGAAGAGGGCAATCCCGGCGTGCGCTTTATCCCACTGTTTAACACGGTAAAATACACCGAAAGCCAGTATGATAGCTCGATTGCCTCGATGATTGAGGGCGCGATACTGGCGGTTGTGGTCGTGTTCTTTTTCCTGCGTGACTGGCGGGCCACGGTTATTTCCGCGATTGCCATACCGCTTTCCGCAATTCCGACTTTCTGGTTTATGGATTTGCTCGGCTTCAATCTCAACTTCTTGTCGTTGCTTGCCCTGGGCCTTGTGGCAGGCGTGCTGGTTGACGATGCGATTGTGGAAATCGAGAATATCGTGCGCCATATGCGAATGGGCAAATCCGCCTATCAAGCCTCAATAGATGCTGCCGACGAGATCGGATTGGCAGTTGTTGCGACGTCCTTCTGTATTGTTGCGGTATTCCTACCGGTGGGATTGATGCCCGGTGTAACCGGTCAGTTTTTCAAGAATTTTGGATTGACCGTCGTGGTCGCGGTTCTGATGAGCCTCGCTGTGGCCCGGATGATTACCCCGATGCTTGCGGCCTATTTCCTCAAGGCCAAAGGTAATGCTGAACATGGAGAGGGGCCGTGGATGGACCGCTATATGCGGATACTTCATTGGACTCTCGATCGCTCGCATATGCAGGCGCGCCGCGCCGCGCTGCCGGGTATCCGCAGGCGCTGGCTTTATGTGCTGACTGTGTTTTTGTTGCTGTTGCTGTTGATCTTCTTGCCGGGCTTTGCCGTGTTCTCTGCATTTGGTGCCTTGTCTGAACTGTCGATTCCTGAAACGTTGGCCGGAGCTGTGACATCGAACAAAGAAGGCCTGTTGTGGTCGGCGATCGACAAGCTCTTTGAAATTGCACAGCTCGTGATGGTTACGTCAGTCGGGTTTGCGACATTGCTGGCAGTCTTGGGGATATTCTGGTTCTGTTCACGAATATTTGGCAAACGGTTGGCGCAAAGCTGGAGCTACCTATATGCCCGTTTCTTCGATCACCGCGTATGGATGGTCGGGATCGGCTACTTCGCTTTCCTCATCACAATTCTGCTGTTCATGAATACGCCATTCCAGTTTCAGCCCTCGATCAATGATGACAACAGCCGAGTCGAGATTGAAATGGTGCCTGGGACTACCTTGGCGTCAACCGAAGCAGTGGCGGATCAAGTTGCGACCTTATTGTATGAGCAGCCAGAGGTTGAACGCGCGCTCGAACGTGTGCGCGAAGCCAATGCGACGATATATATTACGCTAAAGGATGAACGCGAGAAAACATCGATCGAATTCGAACGGGATCTGACACCCGTTCTCGCCAAATTTCCAGACGCGCGGGTCCGTTTTCAGGCGCAAGGCGGCCCAGGAGGACCAGGGAGTGGACGGGATCTGACGATCATGCTCGCTGGTTCCAATCCCGAATTGCTGGAAAAAACTGCGGGCGATCTTGTTGAGCAGATGAAAGGGCTCAAATCGATTGTTGCACCGCGGATTACAGCAGACATCAGTCGGCCCGAGATCATTGTCCGCCCGAGACCTGATCTTGCATCGGCGCTGGGTGTCAGCACGGCCGCTTTGAGCCAGACGATCCGAATTGCGACGATGGGGGAAATCGAGCAAAACGCAGCGAAATTCTCGCTGTCCGACCGCCAGATCCCGATCCGGGTTAAGCTGCCGCAGAATTCGCGCCGCGATTTGGATACGTTGGCCAACCTCCCTGTGCAAACCGGCAGCGGAGGTTCTGTGCCGCTTGAACGGGTGGCAGAAATTTCCTTTGGCTCGGGCCCCACCGCCATCCAGCGTTACAACCAGAACCGCCGCGTATTTATCGGTGCCGATTTGGCCAGCGGGGTCTTGCGCGGGAATGCCATGGATGAAGTCAACAAATTGCCTGTTTTGGCAGCTCTGCCGCAGGGTGTAATCCGTGATGCGGTGGGTGAAGACGAGCTTCAGGCTGAATTGCTCACCAATTTTGGCGTTGCCTTGATCTCGGGAATTCTCTTGGTGTTTGCTGTGCTTGTTCTTCTCTATAAGCGGTTGATGTCTCCGTTGGTCAATATGAGTTCGCTTGCGCTTGCACCGCTCGGGGGTATTTTTCTAGTGTGGATTGTCGGTCAACCGAATTCCATGCCGGTCTTGATCGGAACGTTGATGTTGCTGGGGATTGTGTCGAAAAACTCGATACTGCTGATCGATTTCGCGATCGAATCAATGGCCGAAGGCAAGGAAAAATACACCGCAATCATCGATGCCGGCCATAAACGCGCTCAGCCAATTGTGATGACGACTGTGGCGATGACGGCGGGCATGGTGCCTACAGCCCTGTCGCTATCGGGTGACGGCGCGTGGCGTGCACCAATGGGTACAGTGGTGATTGGCGGCCTGATACTGTCGACGGTCCTTACACTGTTGATTGTACCTGCGGGGTTCAGCCTTGCCGACGGGCTCGAGAAACGCATGGGTCCGTGGATGCGCAACAAATTTCTTACCTACCGCCCCGGCGATGATAAGCAGACCGGGATAGAGGCGCTCCCTGCAGAATAATTCCCCCTCTGCCATGGCGCAGCTGCAGCCAGATACTGCGCGCCGGATGCGGGTCACCGCGACTTTGATGCTCCTCGCGATGGCGGGGCTGTTCATCCTGTCGCGCCAATTTCTCGCGGTTCATCCGGCTTGGGGATATCTGCACGCCTTTGCCGAGGCGGCGATGGTCGGCGGGCTGGCAGACTGGTTTGCCGTGACGGCCTTGTTTCGCCATCCGCTCGGGCTGCCGATCCCGCATACGGCAATTATTCCGGCCAATAAGGACCGGATTGCCGATAATATGGCGCAGTTCCTCCGCAGCAATTTCCTGATTCCGGAAGTGGTGGCGCGCCGGATGCAGAATATGAATATGGCGCGCGCGGCGGGCGAGTTTCTGGTGCAACCAACGCAAGGGTCACAGTCGCGCATCGGCACCGGCGCGGCCGAGCTGCTCGCGGGTGTGCTCGAATCGCTCGACCCCGAGAAACTGGGCGGGCAGGTCAAGACCGGGCTCAAGGCACAGGCGCGCAAGATCGAGATTTCACCGCTTCTTGGGCAAATGCTCACCACCGCGATTACCGACAAGCGCCATTTGCCGTTGATCGATGCGCTCGTGCGCTGGTCAGGGCTTACGCTCGAAGACAATGAAGACATGGTTCGCGACATGATCAGCGAACGCGCCAATGGCATCATTCGCTGGACCGGGCTCGACGGGCGGCTGTCAAAATCGGTGCTCGACGGGCTCTATAAACTCTTGGCCGAAGTGCTGGTCGATCCCGATCACCCGCTGCGCGACAAGGTGGAAGAGGGGCTGGAGCAGCTTGCGCATGATCTGATCCATAACCCCGAGATGCGCGCCAAGGTTGAGCGGATGAAGAATGAAGTCCTCGAAAACGAGGCGGTGGCGCGTTGGTGGGAAGGTGTGTGGGAACGGATGCGGCTGGGTATGATACGCATGGCGCGCAATCCCGATACCGTGCTCGGCGGACAAATCGGCAGCAGTCTGGCAGAATTGGGCGCAGCGTTGCGCGATGATGCGCGCCTCCAAACCCAGGTCAACCGCATGGCGCGCCGGACGGCAGTGGGTGTTGCCACGCGCTATGGTGACCAGATAGTCCAGCTGGTGTCCGAAACCGTCCGCCGCTGGGATGCGCGCACTTTAACCGACCGGATCGAAAACGCCGTCGGCCGCGACCTTCAGTTCATCCGCATCAACGGCACGCTGGTGGGCGGCTTGGTCGGGGTGACGATCCATTTTGTCGATGGGTTGTTTTAAGAGAATTTGGGGGTCCATTGGCCCCACCCCACACCCTTATTCCAAGACCAGAACATTGGCGTCGCGTTTCATTCTGCGGTCTAGCCTTATCGCGAAAGCTGCTTCACCGCCGTTCCGGCTAACCAGCGCGTCAAATGTAGACCGAGCGCTTCCATTCAGTTCCTTCGCGCGATCAATCGCAGATGAGAACATCCACAGTGCATGCGGGGCGCTGTTGCGGGTGTATTCTGAGCCGTGCCATGCGTAGCTGATCTCACCAAGCGAGGGATGCACTTGCGGGCGGCCATTTTGCGACACCAAATCACCCGTCGCCCTTTCTGTGCACCATGCGTTGAAACACTCTGCGTCTGCCAGCAGTCCGGGGGTCCAATCCCTGAACACCAGTCGCAACAAAGGCTCGAGACTTTCGGGGATGGCATCATCGGCGAGATAGTCTTCTCCCGCAGCGGGAAATTCTCCGTCTGCAATATTGGCCAGATTCATCCGCTCGGTCCAGCGGAACAGATTGGGTGCCCTGCGCTTCATCAATCCTGCAGGGACGGGGTCTCGACCCAGATGGGCGAAGAGCGAAGCCATCATCCCGAAATCGCCGCGGCAAGGCCGACCGCCGAGCAAATAGGGGTGATATTGGAAGTGTTCGTCCAATGCGTCGAGCCAATCCATATAGGCTGCCTCAAGCGCCTCTATCTTTTGCGGAAATACGCCGAGGCCGGGCAGGAAGGCGTTGAACTTCGACATCGTCGCGCTGGCCATCTGGCGGCGAGCTTCGCGGCTTTGGCCGGGAACCATTGTGCGTCCGAATTCGGCTTGCAGGAAATCCTCCTGCTCTGCGCGGTAAGACCAGCGGTAATGCATCGCTAGCGCCAGCAGATATTCGGACCCGACCGCGTCAAATAGCGCGGAAATGACCGATTGCACCGGTGTCTGCGGGACGAGTGCCGGCTCGCTGTGGCGGGTCTCCAGCCAGTCGATAATGTCGCCACTGTCTTGCAGAACCTGCCCCTCGGGCGTTTCGAGAACGGGGATGACCACTCGCCCGACCTGCGGCAGGATGCGGGCCGCGAATTCCGGTTCAGACGGGAAGCGTTCGACAAAGGGCAGGCGTTTCTTGATAAGATAGGAGCGCAATTTGCCAGTATAGAGCGAAGGGGGCGAGCCCCACAGCGTATAGGTCATTGTGATTTCCCCCTATTCAGTCGCCGTTCTGAATGCAGCCTCGGTCCATTATAGACCCAGATTTTTGCCATGGGCACAAAAAACCCCGCCGTTGCGGGCGGGGCTTTCGTGCTATTCTATAGCGAATTGTCCTTACAGCTTTCCGGTCAGTTCCGGCACCGCGTTGAACAGGTCGGCAACCAGGCCGATATCTGCTACCTGGAAGATCGGCGCGTCTTCATCCTTGTTGATCGCGATGATCACTTTGGAATCCTTCATACCGGCCAAATGCTGGATCGCGCCAGAAATACCGATCGCGATATAGATTTCGGGGGCGACGATCTTGCCGGTCTGGCCGACCTGATAATCATTGGGAACATAGCCCGCATCGACTGCGGCGCGCGAAGCGCCGACGCCAGCACCCAGCTTGTCCGCCAGCGGGATGATCACCTCTTCGAAGGTCGCGGCATCTTTGAGCGCACGGCCGCCAGAAACGATGATCTTGGCGCTGGTCAGTTCGGGGCGTTCACTCTTGGCGATTTCGGAGCTGACGAAGCTGGAAATGCCTGCGTCGCCGGGTCCCGAAACGGCTTCGACCGTTCCGCTACCGCCAGTGGTTTCGGCTTTGTCGAACGCAGTGCCGCGTACGGTGATGACCAGTTTTGCATCGCTGCTGGTGACAGTGGCGATGGCGTTGCCCGCATAGATCGGACGGGTGAAAGTCTTTTCGCCTTCAACCGAAAGGATGTCGGAAATCTGCATCACATCGAGCAGCGCCGCAACGCAGGGGGCGATGTTCTTGCCATTGGTGGTGGCAGGCGCAAGGAATGCATCATGGTCCGCCATCAGGCCTGCAACCAGTGGACCGACATTTTCTGCCAGCTGATGCGCATAGGCAGCGTCATCGGCGAGGTGGACTTTGCCCACGCCGGCAATCTTCGCGGCTTCGTCGGCGACTGCGGCGCAGCCTGAACCGGCGACCAGCAAATGCACTTCACCCAGTTTGGAAGCGGCAGTCACAACCGCCAGAGTGGCATCCTTGACTGTGGAATTGTCATGTTCGACCAATACGAGCGTTTTCATTATGCAACTCCCAATGCTTTGAGCTTGGCGACCAGGGCGTCGACATCGGCGACTTTTTCGCCTGCTTGCCGCACGGGCGGTTCGGCCACTTGGGTGGTGGTCAGACGCGGGGTAATATCAACCCCGTAATCAGCCGGCGTCTTCGTATCGAGCTGCTTCTTCTTGGCCTTCATAATATTTGGCAGCGAAGCATAGCGCGGCTCGTTCAAGCGAAGATCGGTGGTGACGATGGCAGGCAGCGTCAGCTTGACCGTTTCCAGACCGCCGTCGATTTCGCGGGCGACAATCACGCTGTCGCCATCGATTTCAACCGTGTTGGCAAAGGTGCCTTGCGGGCGGCCCATCAATGCCGCGAGCATCTGGCCGGTCTGGTTGCTATCATCCGAAATCGACTGTTTGCCGAGGAGGATAAGGCCGGGATTTTCCTCGGCGGCAATCGCCTTGAGGATTTTTGCGACCGCAAGTGGCTCAACTTCTTCGTCTGTTTCGACGAGGATCGCCCGGTCTGCACCCATCGCAAGCGCGGTGCGGAGTGTTTCCTGCGCCTTCGCCGGTCCGACCGAAACGGCGATGATTTCTTCCGCCTTGCCCGCTTCTTTGATGCGAATCGCTTCTTCGACTGCGATCTCGTCAAACGGGTTCATGCTCATCTTGACGTTGGCCAGATCAACACCGGTACCGTCCGCTTTGACGCGGGGTTTGACGTTGTAGTCGATGACCCGTTTGACGGGTACGAGGATTTTCATAGGATAATCTTCCTCTTCCAGAAATGAGCCAAGCTCCTACCTTGCGTTTACGTAAACGTCAAGTTGAGCAAGGTCGCACTCAGCAATTTAACATCCATACCGCGCCCAAGTTTCGCAGAACCAAGACCCGGCAAGAATGGACTTAAGCGGCCTGCTTTACCTCAGCCACGATCTTCCTTGCGGCATCGCCAAGGTCATCGGCGCTGACGATTGGCAGGCCCGAATTGTTGAGGATGGCCTTGCCTTCTTCAACATTGGTGCCTTCGAGGCGGACGACTAGCGGAACCGACAGGTTCACGTCTTTCGCCGCCTGCACGATACCATCTGCGATAACGTCGCATTTCATGATTCCACCGAAAATGTTGACCAGAATGCCTTCGACAGCCGGGTCTTTCAGGATGATCTTGAACGCCGCGGTAACTTTTTCAGTGGTTGCGCCGCCGCCAACATCGAGGAAGTTGGCTGGGAATGCGCCGTTCAATTTGATGATGTCCATCGTTGCCATCGCCAGACCAGCGCCATTGACCATACAGCCGATGTTGCCGTCGAGCTTGATGTAAGCGAGGTCATATTCGGACGCTTCGACTTCTGCCGGATCTTCCTCGGTCTCGTCGCGCATCGCTTCCACATCTTTGTGGCGGTAGAGTGCGTTGCCGTCGAAGCTCATCTTGGTATCGAGTACCAGCAGTTGCCCGTCTTTGGTTTCCACCAAAGGATTGATTTCGAGCATCTCCATGTCGAGATCCATGAATGCGGTGTAGAGCTGCGCGCAGAGCTTCTGGCACTGCTTGTTAAGATCGCCCGACAATTTCAGGGCAAACGCAGCCGCGCGGCCATGATGCGGCATAAAACCCTGCGCGGGATCGATGGTGATGGTGGTGATCAGTTCGGGCGTATTATGCGCCACGTCTTCGATATCCATACCGCCTTCGGTCGATACGACCATGGCGACCTGTCCGCTGGCGCGGTCGACCAGCATCGCAAGGTAATATTCTTCGGCAATATCGACACCATCGGTGATGTAGAGCCGGTTGACCTGCTTGCCTTCATCGCCGGTCTGGATCGTGACCAGCGTGTTGCCAAGCATATCCTTCGCATCGGCTGCGACATCGTCGATGCTCTTGGCCAGACGAACGCCGCCCTTGGCATCGGGGTCCAGCTCCTTGAATTTGCCCTTGCCGCGTCCGCCAGCGTGGATCTGCGCTTTGACCACATAAAGCGGTCCGGGCAGTTTTTTTGCGCCCTCGACAGCTTCTTCGACTGTCAATGCAGCATGACCGGCGGGGATGCCGATGCCGTATTTCGCGAGGAGTTCCTTGGCTTGGTATTCGTGAATGTTCATGGGGTGTCCATCGTTACAGGAAACAGGAAGAATCTGCTGTGCGCCTAAGCATGGATAAGCACGCTTGAAAAGTGTCTCGTTGCAGCGCAATTGAAGATGACAATGATTGATCGCGCACGACTGGAACAAATACTCGACGAAGCAGGGCGCATTGCCCACGGATTCTGGCCGGGTAACGGGCATGCGGTCAAAAGCTGGGAAAAAGAGCCAGGTGCACTGGTTTGCGAGGCGGATATCGAGGTCGATGCCTTCCTGCACCGCGAACTTGGCAAGCTGCTCCCTTCAGCCGGCTGGCTGTCGGAAGAGACCGCAGACGACCCGGCGCGGCTCGAAAAGGGTCTTATCTGGCTGGTAGATCCGGTTGACGGGACGCGAGATTTTCTGCGCGGAAGGTCGGGCTGGTGCGTGTCGGTTGCGCTGATTAGCGAAGGGCGCCCGCTCATTGGTCTGCTTGACGCACCGGCACGAGGCGAGAAGTGGATTGCGGTGGCGGGGCAGGGCGCTTGGCGCAATGGCCAGCGGCTCCGGTCTTCTATCCGACAAGAGCTTCTCGGTGCGCGCGTTCCAGCGGATGAATTGTCCAAGACCGACGAGATTTTGGCGATGGTCGACAAGCCCAATTCAATCGCCCTGCGCATCGCCATGGTCGCTGCGGATGAGGCTGATCTGGTAGCAACGCTGCGCTGGGGTTTTGAATGGGACATTGGTGCCGCGACGCTGATTGCACGCGAGGCGGGCGCGACCGTTAGCGATGCGTTTGGCAAGCCGTTCGTCTATAACAAACGCAATCCCGGCGCGTTCGGCCTGCTGGTCAGCGCCCCCGAAATCCACCTTGCCGCCACAAGGCATCTGGCGGCGCGCGCCGCTACGATCATCGGCAAGCAACAATGAACCAATAAAAAGGGCCGGTGAATATCAC
>JBATLU010000296.1:0-6049 GCA_049289475.1 Pontixanthobacter sp.
AGGGGTGTGCCAAACTGATTTTGATTTTATATTTCAGTATGTTGTGAAACTCGCGTCGAGGCGTATATGGTGTCTATTGCCAAGATATAGGAAAATTCACTATAGGTTGGTGGATGCAGCGCGAGAACCAATTTATCGGGCAGTCGGGTGCCTTTCTTGATGCGGTTGAGCGCGCCAGTCGCGCTGCCCCGATGCGCCGCCCGGTGCTGGTGATTGGGGAGCGCGGAACGGGCAAAGAGCTCATCGCCGAACGCCTCCATCGCCTGTCCGAACGTTGGGGAGAGCCGCTGGTCACAATGAACTGCGCTGCTTTGCCCGAAACGCTGATCGAAGCCGAATTGTTCGGCCACGAAGCGGGTGCTTTTACCGGCGCTACCAAATCGCGAGTGGGAAGGTTCGAAGAAGCTGACAAAGGCACGTTATTTCTCGATGAATTGGGCACTTTGTCGATGGCAGCGCAGGAACGTCTGCTCCGCGCGGTCGAATATGGCGAGGTTACCCGCATCGGTTCGTCACGTCCGATCAGGGTTGATGTGCGTATCGTCGCTGCGACCAATGAGGATTTGCCGCGCTGCGCCGAGGAGGGAAGCTTCCGTCCCGATTTGCTCGACCGTTTGAGCTTCGAGGTTATTACACTGCCGCCTCTGCGGGTCCGTGAAGGCGATGTCGAGGTGCTGGCTGATTATTTCGGGCGGCGAATGGCGGCCGAAATCGGTTGGGAGAGCTGGCCCGGCTTTGCGCCGCATGTTGCCAAACAGATGGAAGACTACGCATGGCCGGGCAATGTCCGCGAATTGCGCAATGTGGTGGAACGCTCGATCTACCGGTGGGACAATTGGAAAGATCCGATCGCGCATATGCAATTTGACCCATTCGAATCGCCGTGGAAACCGCTTGGCGAAAAGACGCGCAATCCTGTTCCGACGCAGCAAGGGCCCCGAGCTGCATCTGCGCCAGCTGCAAGCCCGACGACCGACCTCGAAGGCATCGACGATTTGCGCGCCGCCGTCGACGATCACGAACGTCGCATAGTCGAGCATGCGCTGGGCAAACACCGCTGGAACCAGCGCCAGACCGCCAAGGCGCTGGGTCTGACGTACGACCAGCTGCGCCATTGCATCAAGAAGCACGGGCTGGCAGAAACCTGACGCGCTCGCGTATCATTTTCTTCTTGTGGACTAATGCATGAAAATTCACGCCTATTCGATTGCGCTCGCGCTTGGTTTGTCTTTTGCAATTTCGGCTGCGGCGCACGCGCCAGTCGCAATCGGACAGGAGGCCACCGCAACGACCGAGCAAATTGCGGCCAATGATGCAGCAAGAGCTCTGGGCAAGCGTATTTACCAGCATGATCAAGCGGCGTGGCATGGTAGCGATTTTCTCTTTGGCACGACTGACATTGCCAAGCATCCCGAAGTCCGCGGCTATTTGACCGAGGAATTACCCGATGGCCGTATCGCGCTTGTTTATTATGCAGAAATTGACAGCGCGAATTATGAATTCGCACGTCTAATAATGAATGGGAAAGATGTGGTCGAAGGCGGCGTTCGGGGCAAGCCAACGGATTATCCGCTGTCGCCCGCACTCGAACGGTTGGTGAAGGCGCGGCAGGCCGCCTTAGAGCTGGGCTCCGCCAACAAGCTGGAATTGTGCAGTTCGCTTCCGGCGAATATTGTCACGCTTCCACCAGACGAAGCCGATGAGGTGGCGGTGTATATTCTTTCATCCCAAGATCAATTGCACCAGTTTCCGCTCGGCGGCCATTACCGCTACAAGGTGAATAAAGATGGCCAAGCCGTATCAGGCCGATTCTTTTCGCCAAAGTGTTTCGATGTGCCGATTGTTAATGAATCGGTGCCGAACCGGCCTCTTGAATATGCGTTTGCTCACGTCCTGGATCCGCAACCGCATGAAATCCATTATTTCGTCTCGCAGAACATAAATATCCCGCTCGCCATCACAGCGGGCGGAGTTTTGTGGATGGTAGAACGCGATACACAGGCCGAATCTGCGAACGCGGCAACGCCAAATTAGCGCTGTTTTTCTAAGCTCGCCGCTCAAGCCCGAAAAGGCGTAAGCAAAAGGTCGGCAAAATCGTCGTATCAACCGCATCGATATCGGCCAACGCCAGTAAATCGGCTGGTTGATGTTCTTTGGCCTCACCGGCGCCTAGTAATCGCGCAACCCCGAACAATTGGTCCCGAGCGGCCAAGCCTATGCCGGGATTGCATGCGATACAGAGGCGCTAAGATCCGCCGCGAAGGAGGGAGCCTGTCAATCCGCGAGAAACCGGATTAACCCCTTCTAAACGAAGCCCGTTTACACTTGATATTGCATTATCAGCGCCAAGGGGATCATTATGAATATCGCGAAAGTGGGTCTAAGCTTGCTCGGAACTGCAACTATCGCGGGTTGGGTTGCTTTTTCAGTATCGGCTCCACGAAATTTTGAAAATCAAATGAACCAGCCGATGGCGGCCCTGGACGGGAAGAGTCTCAATCAAGAGATCAAGGCGACGCAGGACCGTGTCCGGACCGAACAATGCGCCCGCTTTACCGCCCTTGCCAATGACGCATGGGACCGATCGCTCGAAAATGGCACGACTGACAGAGATCAGATCAAATTGGACGAACTCGACCGGCAAAAAGCTTCATTCTGCAAAAACTAAGCGGGTTACTTTGCACGGCGGCCGCATATTTGCGGTCGCCTCCAAGACATTGGCCAAATCGCCTTAGACAATGGTTGCAATAAGTCTTGCAATTGCCGGCCTCACTGTCTAACTGCGCATCAATCCCGACATTGTCGTTTCAAAGTGGGGCTGGCGCCAGACGGGGCCGGCGCGAAACCGCTTTGTAATTCAATGTCGATTTGATGGAGAATTGATGGCCGATCTGGCACGCCTGACGCAGATTATCGAACCCGAAGCGAAAGTTCTCGGTTTTGATCTCGTGCGCGTGAAGATGGTTGTATCCGAAGCCGGCGATGGTGACCGCGCTTTGCAAGTCATGGCAGAAGATCCGGCAACCGGTCAGCTGATCATTGACCAATGTGCTGCTCTGTCGCGGGCGATTTCGGGTCAGATTGACGCGCTGGAAGAGCAGGGCGAGGTGCTGATCGAAGGTGCTTATCACTTGGAGGTCAGCTCGCCGGGGATCGACCGACCGCTGACACGGGTGAAAGATTACACCAACTGGGCGGGTCACGAGGTGAAGATTGCCTTGATTGAGAAAGTCGGCGGCCAGCGCAATGTGCGCGGTCTGTTGATTGGTATCGATGGTGATATTGTAACAATCGAGGATAAGAAGGCGGAACGGGTAGACGTTCCGCTGTCAAACATTCATGCGGCCAAGCTCGTTCTGACAGACGCGCTGATTGCCGCGACGCAACCGATCGACACCACCGGTGCCGAAGATATAATCGAAGAAGAGAAGGCTGACGATTAATGGCCAGTGCTATTTCCGCCAATAAGGCAGAGCTGCTTGCAATCGCGACTGCTGTCGCAACCGAGAAGATGATCGACAAGTCGATTGTTATCGAAGCGATGGAAGAAGCGATCCAGAAGAGCGCGCGTAACCGCTACGGCGCTGAAAACGACATCCGGGCCAAGCTGGATCCGATGACCGGCGATCTGCGCTTGTGGCGTGTTGTCGAAGTGGTCGAGGAAGTCGAAGATTATTTCAAGCAAGTTGATCTGAAGGCCGCGCAGAAGCTCGAAGCCGATGCCAAAGTTGGTGACTTTATCGTTGATCCGCTGCCACCGGTCGATCTGGGCCGCATCGACGCGCAGAGCGCCAAGCAAGTGATCTTCCAGAAGGTCCGCGATGCCGAGCGTGAACGACAGTATGAAGAATTCAAGGACCGTTCGGGTGAAGTCATCACCGGTGTGATCAAATCGGTCGAATTCGGCCATGTGATTGTCAACCTTGGTCGCGCAGAAGGCGTTATCCGCCGCGACCAGCAAATTCCGCGCGAAGCCGCGCGTGTGGGCGAGCGCGTCCGTGCGCTGATCACCAAGGTCGAACGCAACAACCGCGGCCCTCAAATTTTCCTCAGCCGCGCGCATCCTGACTTCATGAAGAAGCTGTTCGCGCAGGAAGTGCCCGAAATTTACGATGGCATCATCGAAATCAAGGCTGCTGCCCGCGATCCGGGCAGTCGCGCCAAGATTGGCGTTATCAGCCACGACAGCAGCATCGACCCGGTCGGCGCTTGCGTCGGCATGAAGGGTAGCCGCGTTCAGGCCGTCGTGCAGGAATTGCAAGGCGAGAAAATCGACATCATCCCGTGGTCGGAAGACACCGCGACCTTCGTGGTCAACGGCCTACAGCCAGCGACAGTGGCACGCGTTGTCCTCGACGAGGACGAAGGTCGGATTGAAGTCGTTGTCCCCGATGATCAGCTTTCGCTTGCGATTGGCCGCCGCGGCCAGAATGTCCGTCTCGCCAGTCAGCTGACCGGTCACCAGATCGACATCATGACCGAAGAAGAAGCGTCTGAGAAGCGCCAGAAGGAATTCTCCGAACGCTCCAAAATGTTCGAAGAAGAACTCGACGTCGATGAAACATTGTCGCAGCTGCTGGTTGCGGAAGGTTTCGCCGAGCTGGAAGAAGTTGCCTATGTCGAATTGTCCGAGCTCGGCGCAATCGAAGGCTTCGACGAAGAGCTAGCCGAAGAACTGCAAAGCCGCGCGCTCGAAGCAATCGAACGTCACGAAGATACTGCCCGGACCGAACGCCGCGAACTGGGTGTCGAGGACGATCTGGCGGAAATGCCGCATCTGACCGAAGTCATGCTGGTTGTGCTGGGTAAGGCGGGCATCAAGACACTTGACGATTTGGCCGATCTGGCAACGGATGAACTGATTGCGAAGAAGCGCGAAGCGCCCAAGCGCCGCCAGAATCCCGCCGATGGCCCGCGTCTGCGCGCCGATGTCCAGTCCAAGCGGGCTGAAGACAAGGGCGGCGTGTTGGGCGAATTTGGCCTGAGCGAAGAACAGGGCAACGAAATTATTATGGCTGCCCGCGCGCATTGGTTCGAAGACGAGGACGCGGCACCGGCCGCTTCCGCTTCCGAGCCTGACACACAGGAGGCCGCTGATGCGGACTCCACACAATGAGCACGTAGCTTCCGGCAACACTGAAACCGCAACGGGGCGGGGGCATAAGGCTTCCGAACCCGAGCGGCGCTGCATCCTGTCGGGGGATATTGCCCCGAAAGACGGGTTGATTCGTCTTGCCATTTCTCCGGATGGAGATGTTTTGCCCGATCCGCTGGCGCGCGCGCCGGGCCGGGGGGCATGGCTTGGCGTGAAGCGCAGCGAATTGGAAACTGCGATGGCAAAGGGCAAGCTGCGCGGCGCTCTGGCGCGGGCGTTCAAGGGGGCAACGCTGAGTGTACCCGATGATTTGCCCGATTTGATCGAAGCCGCGCTGCGGCGCGTGCTGCTCGACCGGCTGGGCCTCGAACTGCGTGCCGGCAAGCTCGTGGTGGGTTCGGACCGGATCGCGGAACAGGCGCGTTCAGGACGGATCGCGTTGTTGCTCCATGCGTCAGACGCGAGCGAGGACGGGCGCAAAAAGCTCGATCAGGCGTGGCGTGTCGGGCGCGAAACAGAAGGTTCTGGTGAGCGGGGATTAACCTTGCCACTGGACCGTGCGGCATTGTCTGTGGCATTGGGCCGTGACAATGTCGTCCATATGGCGCTGGCGGATGATTCATCCGCCTTGCGAACCCAAGCGGTTCTGTCGCGCCTGATGCATTTCCTACAGGCGGATACGCCTTTAATACCAGACGGCGGGGCGTCCGTTGCGCCGCGCCAAGATGCCATGACGACGAATTGAAATTTGAAGGACTAAGACGAGCTATATGAGCGACGAAGACAACAAACCGACCCGTACCCGCAAGCCGCTTGGCCTCAAGCGTGCGGCTGGTGGCGGCGAAGTCAAACAGACTTTCAGCCATGGCCGAACGAATAATGTCACGGTTGAGGTGAAACGGCGCCGGAAGCTCGTCAAACCGGGTGAAGAGCCCGCGCCGACACCGGTAGCTG
>JBATLU010000297.1:0-5892 GCA_049289475.1 Pontixanthobacter sp.
CCACCACACCGCCGAAGCCGATGACCGCAGATGTTGCCATCAGCGGCATAATCGCGTCTTGCGTGCCGTTGCCCATCAGTTTCAGCGCTTGCTTGCGTGCTTCGTGAAACAGCAACAACGCGGCCACGGAGCCGAGCAGGAGCGCGATGGAAGGCCACAATATTGGCTGGCTGTTGGCGAATGCGATCAAAGGGAACGCGTCCTCGCTTTCCACGAGGGCAAACAGTCGCGGTGCCAAAATGGTTCCGATAACCAGTATCAACGGCATCATTGCCACAGCCCAGTGAGGCAGGTTTTTGGATACGGATTCCAGATCGGGAATATTGTCTAGCGGCCCGGCTTCGAAGGTCTCGCCCGCGATGGCGGCTTTTTTGCGTTCCCTTTCCAGATACCAGATGCCCAGTGCGAACATCAGGAAGCCGCCGATCAGGCCAAGCCACGCGCCCGCAAACAGGTCGGTGCCGAGTTTCAGCGTCGGGATGACATTGTGGATCGAGGGTGTGCCGGGGAGTGCGGTCAGGGTGAAAGTACCCGCGCCAAGCGCCAGTGCGCCACAGAACAGGCGTTTGGGAATATTGGCTTCTTTGAGCAGGCGCAGGCCAAGCGGGTAGATGGCAAAAATCACCACAAACACGACTACGCCGCCATAGGTCAGCAGCGCGCTGGCAATCACGGTAATCCACAGCGCCCGGTCTGCACCCATCCTGCCTACCATCGCCATGGCGATACTTGTGGCGGCGTGGCTGTCGCCCATGATCCGGCCGAATATCGCTCCAGCGGCGAAAAGGAAGAAGAATTTTCCAGCGAAGGTGAAGGCGCCAAGATCACCGGCTATGAAACCGTTTTGCAGGCTCTCAGCCAATGGCAATGCGTTGGTAAAAATGACAACCAGAGCGCTGAGTACGGCCGCCAAAATGACGTTCACACCGCGCATTGCCATGGCGATTAGCGCGATCAGACCCGCTATCAGGCCAATAGCTCCCAGCATTGTATCCTCCCCCTGTGTTTCGATTCAATGTGATCGGATCAACAATGGCCGTTCCTTCGAGGAAGGCGGCGATCATTTCAAATATTTTCAGCGACCTTTAAATTCTGGCTTTCGTTTCTCTACGAATGCCTTGGTCCCTTCCTTTTTATCATGAGAAACAGCCAGTTCTCCAAAGACCGTTGCTTCAATTTTCAAGCCGTCTCTATTTGACAAGTCATTTCCGGCATTCATAACTTTTTTCGAAAAAGCGATGGACAGCGGGCCGCATTTTTCAAGAGCGTTCAAATAATCAACAGCTGATTGCAGGCAGCTTTCCTTGTCATCCAATACTCTATTGACCAATCCCCACTGATAGGCGCGGTCAACATCTATATGATTGCCCGAATAGATAAGCTCTTTTGCCCGGTTTCGGCCAATGCACTTTGAAAGTCTTTGGGTCCCGCCAAAACCAGGTAGAACACCAATTCTGACTTCAGGCTGGCCAAAGACCGCCTGTTTCGACGCAAAAATGAAATCGCAAGCCATTGCCATTTCACATCCACCCCCAAGTGCAAAACCGTGAACGCAGGCAATAATTGGCAGCGCCATATCTTCCATGGCCAAGGTGACGGACTGACCCAGTTCAGCAAAAGCTTGTGCTTCTTGCGCAGTCATATCTGACATGGACTCAATATCTGCACCCGCGATAAACGCTCTATCTCTAGCGCCTGTGAGAATTGCGCCTCTATATTTCGAAGCATCGATGTTGTTTATCGCATCCAGCAGTTCCGCTAGAACCGTTCCATTCAATGCATTCAGCTTGTCGGGCCTGTTTACCTCAAGATAAAAAATTTTATCTTTTTCGAACGCATTTATGGTTTCATATGTAGTACGCATAAGAATTATTCCTGAGTTCGTTCAATTAGAGGGCGTGGGCCATATCAGCCTAATTTCGGGTGACTGAGCTCATTTCGTAATGAACAGGTTCATCCATTCGGCGATCAGTGCCGGGGTTTCCTCGCCTTCTATTTCAACGGTTACACCGATTTTGAACACGAAGCGGTTCTCGTCCTTGCGCTCGATGTCCAGAACTTCGCTGTGCAGACGCACGCGTTTACCTGCGCGTACCGGGGCCAGGAACCGAACCTTGTCAAACCCATAGTTCAGGCCGTGGACCATATTCTCGGGTACGATAAAGTCTTCCATCAACGCAGGCAGCAACGATAGCGTCAGCAAGCCGTGCGCAATGGTTCCGCCCAACTGGGTTTGCTTCGCTTTCTCTTCATCAACATGGATAAAGTAGGTGTCCCCGGTGCAGTCGGCAAAAGCGTTGATGCGTTCCTGTGGAAGCTCAATCCATGGGCTTGATGGAAGCTTGTTGCCTACTGAATTGACGAGCTCATCTTTGGCGACGACTGTGAGCGGCATCTTCTTGTCCTCCTTCCGGATGGCGAAAATTATCTTTCGCACATTCTGAGCGCAGTAGCCTCGGTCTGTGATTGAGTTTCAGCTCATTACTTTTCGTCTAATCCGAGGCGGGCCAGAATTTCCTCTGTGTGCTCTCCAAGCAAAGGTACGGTTGTGGTTTCCCGTCTTGGTGTGCGGGAAAAAGACAATGGATTATCGACAACCCGCAGGTCCCGCTGTCCGGTAACCTTGGCATCAGCCAGCGCATGGATTTCTTTCATTTGCGGCTGAGCCATCGCGTCTTCGACACTCATGATCGGCGCGCACAACAAATCCTGCTCGCGGAGCCGGGCGAGAGCTTCCTCGGTGGTCAGCTTTTTGCACGCCTCCGCGAGTGCTGGCTCGACAGCGCTCTTGTGCTGAGCAAGCTCAAGCACGTTGGCTTTATCGATGCCCAGCTTCGTACCAAAATCTTCCAAGCCGAACGCTTTGCACATAAGACCCGCTGGATTGTCCCTGAAAAAGCCCAGAGCAAGCAACCAGCCGTCGCTCGTTTGAAAGACAAAGTTCAGGCCTATTTCAAACCAGTTTATCGCTATGCCGGAGTTTAACAGGGAGGAAATTTCAACCCCCTGTATGGCCGCCGCCGTTCCCAGCAATGTGGTGCTGACTTTCTGGCCTTTGCCTGATTTTTCCCGCTCCATCAGAGCCAGAAGAATGCCCTGGGCCATAATCATGCCAGACCCGAAATCGATTGAGGTTGCATTGACAATGATGGGCGGCTTGTCGCCCGAGTTCGTTGCGCAGTAGCCACTCAGCGCCTGAACAACCATTTCCTGACCGCCGAAAGCGGCCAGCGGTCCCGTTTCCCCATACCCCGTCGCAGAGGCGTAAATCAGTCGGGGGTTGATTTTGGAGAGAGCTTCGTAACCAAAGCCGAGGCGCTCCATAACACTGGGGCGGTAGTTGTGCAGGAAGACATCGCTTTCCTTGACAAGGGCCAGTATCGCCTCCTTGCCCTTGTCCGACCTGATATCGATACAAACCGACTTTTTATTCCGGTTGGCTGCCGCATAATGGCTGCTGACGCAATTATTCATCAGTCCGTAGACGTCTGTAGTACGGAAAATATCACCCACTTCCGGCTTTTCCACCTTGATGACTTCGGCACCGTAATCAGCGAGCAGCTGACCTGCCAAAGGCCCCTGGAAAAGTTCGGTTAGTTCGACAACTTTGTATCCGTTCAAAATGCTCATGATTATTCTCCACCGCTCAGCAACGCCTTGGCAACGATCAGGCGCTGGATTTCGTTTGTGCCCTCATAAATCTGCGTAATCTTGGCGTCGCGCATCATGCGTTCGACCGGCACACCCCGCAAATAGCCATAGCCGCCGTGCAGCTGCACCGCGTCAACAGCAACCGACATCGCGGCATCCGAACAGGCCGCCTTGGCCATTGAGGCCAGGCTGCGGGCTTCTGGAAGGTCACGCATAGAGAAATCGACCGCGCGATAGAGCAGCGCACGCGCGCTTTCGACCCGGATGGCCATATCACCGATCTTTTCCTGGATCAGTTGGTACCGCGCCAGCGGCTTGCCCTGAGATGTGCGATCTTTGACATAGGCTGCGGCCTGATCCAGCGCTCCTTGTGCAACGCCAAGCGCCTGTCCTGCGATAACCGGACGCGAATGGGTTAGCGAGCGGCCCATGCGCACCAGTCCGCCGCTGCGGTCGCCGACGATGCGGTCGAGCGGGATGCGGCAATTCTCGAAAATCACATCGCATGTGGGCGAACCGCGAAGGCCCATCTTGTCCTCGGGTGGGCCAAAGCTGATGCCGGGGTCGTCGGCGTGGACCATGAAAATGGCGAAATCTTCGTCCAGCCGGGCAACGACCAGATGCCAGTGCGCCCAGCCGCCGTTGGTGATGAATCGTTTGGTGCCGTTGATCACCCAGCTATCGCCCTCTTCGACGGCGCGCGTGGTCATGCCGGCCATGTCGGTGCCGCCCTGCGGTTCGGTGATGCACCACGCCGTGCGCAGCTCGCCGGCGGCAACGGGCGGGATGATCTCCTGTTTCAGTTCGGCTGAACCATACCGCACCAGCGGATCAATCGTGCCCCAAGCGGCGGACATTGTCAGCGCGGACGCCGAGCAGACCCGCGCCATTTCCTCGACCGCGATGACTTGCGCCATCAAATCGCCGCCGCCGCCGCCATATTCTTCGGGCAGGCCGAGGCCGAGCAGTTCGTTTTCGCGAAAGATTTCGAATTGTGCGTCAGGCGGGCCGCCGTTCTTGTCCAAATCCACGGCCAGCGGCTCGATCTTGTCGCGGGCGATCCGTCGCACTGTGTCGCGAAAGGCTTCATAGATTTCTAAGGATTCGGTCATTGTTTTCGTTGCTCTCTGTTGGTTTTTTTGGCCGACGTGGGGGCCATTGCAGGCTACGTGTCTTGGCCGCGCCGTTGCTTTTGAGCACGGCGGCAACCGTGTCGGGGGACAAACCTGACGCGACCAGCACCGCTTCTGTGCGGTCGGTCATGTCGCGCGCCGGTGGAGGCTGGTCATCGCCGTCAAAACGTGGCGCCAGCGGCACCGTGCCGGGCGCGCCGGTCAGGCGCTGGGCGATCTGCGCATCATTGCGCACTTCGTCGGGGGCCAGAACCGGGTTGACACAGGCGTCGGCCCCTTCGAACACCGCGGTCCATTCGGCGCGGCTTCGACTGGCAAAGGCCTGTGCAAAGCGAGCCTCAAGCTCGGGCCATATGTCGGGATCCATATAGCCGGGAATGGGGTCGTCAAACCCCAGTCCTTTCCACAAATTGTTGAAAAACACAGGCTCGAGCGCGCCTACGGCCATGTAGCCGCCATCTGCGGTTTCATAACAGCGGTAGAAAGGTGCTCCGCCGTCGAGCAGCCCTTGACCGCGTGCGGGCATGAAATCGGTGCCCCACATTTCCGAATGCATACCCATCATCGACAGGCAGCCATCAACCATCGCGGCGTCGATGCGGCGGCCAACGCCAGTACGCGCGCGTTCTGTCAGCGCTGCGAGGATGCCGACTACCGCGAACAGACTGCCGCCGCCGAAATCTGCGACCAGGTTTAGTGGCACGGTAGGGGGCCCATCGGGGGGTCCCATCGCACCAAGCACCCCCGCTGACGCGAGGTAGTTTATGTCGTGCCCCGCCTCTTGCGCGCGCGGCCCGTCCTGTCCGTATCCCGTGAGCGAGCAATAAACCAGACGCGGGTTCAGTGCACACATCTCGTCGGGTCCCGCGCCAATTCGGGCAGCGACGCCGGGGCGAAACCCCTCGACCAGAACGTCGGCGCTTTTCACCAGATGGTGCAAAGCTTCGCGGCCTTCGGGTGACTTCAGATCAAGGCGGATCAGCGTCTTGCCGCGTGCGACAGTGGGCGCGACACCCGCATCACTGCCAGCGCCGACGGTGATAACCTCGGCGCCCATATCGGCCAACAACATTGTGGCATAGGGCCCGGGGGCTAGTCGCGACAGGTC
>JBATLU010000298.1:0-17110 GCA_049289475.1 Pontixanthobacter sp.
CTCAATTGCAGATCGAGGCGGTTGCCAATGGCTATGACCCTTACTCTGGCATCATGCACCATTCTCGTCCTGACTTTCCTGCCTATGCTTATGATCTAATCGAGCCTGAGCGGCCCAAAGTGGATGCAGCTATTTTGGCATTCGCGCAGAGCAACGTGTTTTGCGGTGCGGATTTTATCCTACGAGATGATGGTGTTTGTCGAATATCTCCACAATTAGCTAAAAACTTAGTCTTGCGAACTTTGAATTCAGTAGCCTACGATATGAAAATCATCGACAACTCCGAGTAGCTCATGCAATTCACTCATTATAAACTGGGACATCTTGAAAGTGGTAGCGTTGTAGAGGTTACTCTTCAAGGAAGTGCTGCAAATGTACGCCTCATGGATTCGTCCAATTTCAGCAATTATAAAGCAGGGCGGCGTCACACATATCATGGTGGTCTTGTTCAAAGATCCCCGCATAGGATCGCGGTTCCCCGAGCCGGAACGTGGAATTTGACAGTAGATATGCAAGGTCTCCGCGGTTCGACGCGTTCGAGCATTCGAATTATTCCCGGCTCCGCTCTGCGACCTCTGCCAACTGCAAATGAGGCTCCGCTGCGCACCGTGCCAAGCCTTGTTCGGACAGCCGACGACGATGATGTTGCTCCGCCAGATGAAACGGCAGACAATCGAACTTTCGACGTGTTTATCTCTCATGCCTCCGAGGACAAAGATGATGTCGTCAGGCCGCTAGCTGAAGCATTAAGAAGTTCAGGTTTGGAAGTATGGTATGATGAATTTGAACTGCGAATTGGCGATAGTTTAAGACGAAAAATTGATCGGGGTTTAGCTGGTAGTAAATTCGGAGTTGTCGTATTGTCTCAAGCCTTTTTCGGGCGCGGGTGGCCGGAGTATGAGTTAGACGGCTTAGTAACAAGGGCGGTTAACGGCGATCAGATTTTACTGCCCATTTGGCACAATGTTAGCAAGAAAGAGGTCATCAATTACTCGGCATCTCTCGCTGATAAATTAGCAAGGAGCACTTCGACCCATACTGTTGAGGAAATTGCTGCCGAAATTACCGATGTGATCCGTAACCCTTCTCCATCATAATGTGGTCAAATGTTCGCTATAAAGAAGCTATCACTATACCCCCCTTCCAGACCGGAGGGGGGTTTTGACTATGCAGGCGTTACTTCGATCCACACAGGGGTGTGGTCGCTGGCCTTCTCGCGTCCGCGATATTCCTTATCGACCCCGACCGACACTAGCCGGTCGGCCAGTTCGGGGGTCAGCAGCAAATGGTCGATCCGGAAACCGTGATCGCGCGGCCACGCACCGGCCTGATAATCCCAATAGGTCCACACGCCGCCGCGCGGATTGTGCGTTCTGACTGCATCGACCCACCCGTCCGACAGCAACCGTGCATAGGCGGCGCGCGATTCGGGTTGCATCAGTGCGTCGTCTTCCATCGCCTTGGGTGACCACACGTCGTTGTCCTCGGGGATGACATTGTAATCACCCACCACCGCGCACGGAATCTCAAGCTGCCACAGCTGGTTCATGCGCGCGTGCAGCCGTTCCATCCAGCCCAACTTGTAATCGAACTTCGGGCCGGGCAGCGGGTTGCCATTGGGCAGATAGATGCAGGCAATCCTGACCCCGTTTACTTCCGCTTCGAGATAGCGTGACTGAACATCTTCGGGATCACCGGGCAGCCCGCGCTGCGTCTCGACCGGTTTGACTCCGTCCGCCAGTATCGCCACTCCGTTGAAGCTTTTCTGGCCGTGCCAGATGGCGTGATAACCGATCTTCTCGAATTCATCGGCAGGAAAACCTTCGTCCTGCGATTTGATTTCCTGCAAACAGGCGACCGCAGGCCGTGTTTCCTGCAGCCATTCGAGCAAGCGGGGGAGACGGGCTTTGATCCCGTTGATATTATACGTTGCGATCCGCACTAGATGCCAAAGCTGGAGCCGCAGCCGCAGCCAGCCGCAGCATTGGGATTATCAACCTTGAAAGCTGCGCCGCCGAGCGATTCGACAAAATCGACCACGCAGCCGCTCACCAGATCAAGGCTGATTGGATCGACCACTAAGGAAACACCGCTGGTTTCGCTGACGGTGTCATCCTGATCGGCGCTATCGGCCAGATCGAACTTATATTGGAAGCCCGAACAGCCGCCACCCTCAACCGAGAGACGCAATATTGGCGGGCGGGCTTGCTTTTCCGCGATCCAAGCGACGCGCTTGGCAGCAGATTCGGTCAATGTGAGCGGAGCGGACATGGCATCTATGTAGGGCGGCCAATCGGCGCACTCAAGCGGTCTGGATATAATTCCGCATCGCTTCGGCTTCAAACTGCACCTGATCCATCCGCGATTTGACCAGATCCCCGATGGAAATGAACCCGACCATGGCCCCGTTCTCCACCACCGGAAGGTGCCGAATGCGCCGCCGGGTCATCATGCCCAAGGCCTCATCGACTTTGGCCGATTTTTCAACGGTAATGGCGGGGGACGTCATCACTTCGCCAACTGGCCGGTCGAGACATTCGGCACCAACCTCGGCCATACGGTAAATAACATCGCGTTCGGAAAAAATGCCTGCAAGCTGGCCTGCCTGCATCACTGGCAAGGCGCCAATTCTGCGTTGGGCGAGATCGCCGACCACTTGCCGCACGGTATCGTTCACGTCACAGGTGATGATCTCTGCGTCCGAACGGTCAGCTATCAATTGAGCGATATCCATTTTCTGGCCCTCTACTTGTTCCCGCACAGAGTGTGACACGAACCCAGAAAAAATGCGAATCTCTTTAGCGCGCTGTGGTTGCAAGCTGCTTCAATGGCGCGCATGAGGCGCAAATGATACCTCGCTCTCCGCTCGACAATCCGCAAAACGCCGCCTTTGCTTGGGCGCGCTACAGGCGTTTGATGCGCTTTATGATGTTGGTGACAGTTGGCGTGGTGATGCTGGCGCTAGCGCTATTGTATGATGGCGAAAGCCCCGTCTCGGTGCATTTCTATATCGCCACTGCGCTGGGCATCGGCTTTATGATGCTGCTGACATCGGCGCTGATGGGGCTGGTTTTCCTTTCTAGCGGTACCGGCCATGATGAAAGTGTTACCGATCTGACCGGCGACGATACTTGGGACCGGGATAAGAAGCCCGATTAATCCGCGCCGCTTTCGGGCAGGCCGGTCAGACGGAACTGCTCAACAATTTCACCGCGAATCAAATGTTGCTGGATGATTTGTTCGAGCACGTCCGCATTGCAGGAATGGTACCAGACATTATCGGGCCAGATCACCGCAATCGGACCAGCAGCACAAATTTGTAGACAATCCGCCTTGGCCCGCTGGATCCCGCCTAGCCCGCCGTCGCGCGCCGGACCAACCAGGCCCAATTGCTTGAGCCGCCTTTTGAGATAATCCCACGCACGCTTACCCTCTTCCCGATTGCAGCATTTCTGCTTTTCCGAGATCGCGCATAGGAAAATCTGCCGCTCGATGGTTTCCCCTCCGATTTTGCCAAGCGCGAGCCGCGCCTGACGCAGGTCTTCGGGCTTGTTCATTCGCCTTCGGGTTTCGCGGCCAGATAGCGGTCCAGCCAGTCAAACACGGTCTTGTGCCACTGCAGCGAGTTTTTGGGTTTGAGCACCCAGTGGTTCTCGTCTGGGAAGACCAGCATTTGCGCAGGCACGCCTTGCTCTTGCAGCGCGGTGAAGCTCTGCAAACCTTGCGAATAAGGAACGCGGAAATCCTTCTCGCCGGTGATGACCAGCATCGGGGTTTTCCATTCGGCCACATGGTTGACTGGATTCCATTTTTCATAGGTTTCGGATTTATCACCGTAGGATCCGCCGAAATCCCAGCTCGGGAACCACAATTCCTCGGTCGAATAGTAGAAGCTGCGCATATCGAACAGACCGTCATGCTGGACCAGGCATTTGAACCGGTCAGGCCATTTCCCGGCAATCCAGTTCATCATGTAACCGCCATAGGATGCGCCCATCGCACAGGCCCGGCCGCCGTCTATTTGAGAGTCGAGCGCGAGCGCGGCAGCCAAACCTTTTTGCAAATCTTCCAGAGGCTTGCCGCCCCAATCCTGGTTGATACTGTCGGTGAAGTCTTGCCCGTAACCGGTACTTCCGTGGAAATCGACCGAGATCACGGCATAGCCTTGACTCGCTACAACGCGCGGGTTCCAACGGCTCGACCAGCCGTCGTTGAACGAGCCTTGCGGGCCGCCGTGGACATAGAGGATTGCGGGGATGGTTCCGTCGGCATTCTCCGGCTTGGTGATCTGACCCCAGACTGTGTCGCCTTGCGCTCCTTTGAAGTTAAAACGGGTCGTCACAATTCCGGCGCGCTGGCCCAACAGCGGACCGGCGATATTTGTTAACGGCACCGCCTGCGACCAATTGTCCGACAGATAGAGTTCCGCCGGGCTACCAATAGAATCGCGGGTGAACAGCAATCTGCCGCCTGATAGCGGCATGATATTGCCAATATGCGCTTCATTGCCCGCCATCAGGTCGAGCCGTTCGACCTTGCCGCTGCGCGGGTCGATTTTGAACGCTGGGGTGTCGAGTACGTCCCCCGCGCTGGCGATAATCCAGCGCGAATCGGGCGTCCATGCGATCGAACCGAAACTGCGGTCGAAATCCGCGGTCAGTGCGCGGGTTTCGCCGCTGGCGAGGTTGCGCAGTTGGATAATCATCCGGTCGGCCTCGTAACCGGGCCGCGCCATCGCGGCATAGGCGAGCCATTTTCCGTCGGGTGACGGCGCTGGCAGCGTGTCGGTGGCAAAATTGCCCTCGGTCAGATTGACCGGCGCATCGCCATCAAGCGCTGACCAGTAAATATCGACATTGGTCGACAGTGGCTCGCCGCCATTTGACTGGCGCGCCGCAAAATAAACGCCCGAACTGTCGCTGGCCCAGGCAATTTCCTCGCCGCCGCCGAACGGTTTGGTCGGTGTATCGCCTTTCAGCATAGCTTCGCCGGCCGGTCCGTCGAGCGCGGTGCCGTCTCCCACCACTTCGCCATCGGTTAGATCAAAGGCGAACACGCGACTGAAGGTGCCAGGTGTTTCCCATTGGTCCCAGTGGCGGAAGAAACCATCTTCGGCCTTATACAGCCGCCCGCTTCCGGGGCCGGTCAAATGCGCGGTTGCGTCACCTTCGCAGCCAAATGCCGGGCATTCGCGGCTGATATCGCCGAATAGGGCAATTTTCTTGGCGTCGGGCGAAATTTGAAAGCCCTGAACCTCGGCAGGCAGATCGGTGACCGGCATCGGGCCGGCGACATTGCCATTTTCCTCCAGCGCCGCGCGCCAAAGCTGGCTGCTTCCTTTTGCCGCCCGGACCGCATCAGCGTTCGTCCTGTCGGACAGGAAATAGAGCCATTTGTCCGCCGCAAAGGAAAGGCTGGAGGCTGAACCGCCAAGTTCGATTTTCACTGGCTTGCTGTTGGGCTTGCTCAGATCGATCAGATAATGTGTCGGCGTGCGGACAAAGCTTTCTCGGTTGGTTTCTGTGACCGAATAAACTGCGTAGCGTCCGTCTGGCGTAACGGTCGGCGCGCCTAGCCTCGGCATCGCGACAAGATCCTCCGCGCTCATAGGCGCCAGAGCTTGGTTCGGGCTTTCCGAATGGTGGTCAGCAATTGCCGGTGAAGCAATGGCAAGAGCGGTGAGCGAGGCTGCGAGCCCGAATGTTTTGATCATGCGCCGAAGAAGTAAACTCTGGGGCGCAAGGTGCAAGCCCAAACGACGGGTAGTATCGCCGATTCGGCGAACAACTACCGGAACCGGCCTATCCGCGCTTGCCAGCGATACGTGAAATCTCTGCCTTGACCATGGTTTCCACCATCGTGGGAAGGTTGGTGTCGAGCCATTCGGCGAGCATCGGTCGGAGCATGTCGCGTACCATTCCTTCAAGTGAGGTTTCGCCAGTGCGAACGATCTGCGGAGGTACACCCGGTTCGGCAAGCATGGCCAATGCGGCGAGATTATCGCGCATCGCGTTGCGGGTTTTCTCGTTAATCAGCGAACCGGACTCATCATTGGTGGGTGCGTCCTCGTCAAAATCTCCCTCGTCGACGAGCTCTGCCGTGCCAAGATCGAGAATTTCGTGGTCTTCAACCGCTTCGGGCGTGCCGGGTGCCTCAACTACGCCTTCTTCTTCGCGCTTGCGGCGCTCGATAATCGCACCAGCACGGTTGTCGCGCGCGATGACTTTCTTGATCGACTCAAGAATCTCTTCAACCGACGCTTCGTTTTGCTCGCGCATTATCAATCTGGCCCCTCGGGTGGCTTACTTATTGCCTGATTCGGCTTTTGCCCCGTTAACCATAGGAATGTCAGCGTCAGCGGCCGGAATGTCAATTGTTCGTGTTGAAATGGCGACTGGATCGGGATCGCGTTCCCAATCCCAGAACTTGCCTTCTACGCGGTCATAATTGACCATCGGATCATAGAGCAGCCCTTCGTCATCAAGCCCCAGATCGCGCGCTTCGGCGCGGCCCATTGCGGCCAGCAGGCTGAACCCTGCGACATAAGCGTTGCGCCGCGCGGTGACCAATTGCACCCTGGCGGAAAGCAATTCCTGTTCCGCATTGAGCACGTCTAGGATGGTCCGGTTGCCGATCGAATTTTCGGCGCGAACACCCTCCAGTCCCAATTCAGCAGCCGCAACAGCGGTTCGCGACGATTGGATAATCGCATTTGCCGCCTGCCAGCTGGAATAGGATGCGCGAACCTGCGCGATTACATTTCGCTCTGCCGCGATGACCTGTTCGAATGCTGCGGAGGCGCGGGCGGTGGCCTGACGTTGGACCGCAGCAGGGCGGCCACCTTGAAAGATGGGAATTCGCAGTGACACACCGGCATTTGCGGTGGTTTCGCTCTGAGAGAAATTGTTGGAAGTCGGCCCGCCGAGCGTGCCGTAGTAATTGGTGTAATCGCTATTGGCGAAGAGCGAAACAGTCGGCAACCGGCCTGCTCCCGCAACTTTGATGTCACGCTCGGAAGCCTGCGCGCGTTCTTTTGCGGCGATCAGATCGGGATTGTATTCAAGCGCCACATCGACGGCTTCGGCGGCGGTGGCGGGGAGGCCGGGAAGCGGCGGCGGTGGCTGCAACGAATCGGGCGCGCTTCCGACCAATTGGATATAGGTTTCGCGCGCACCAATCAGATTGGCTTGCGCGGACCTCAAGTCGCTTTGGGCAATGGCGAGTCGGGATTGTGATTGGGCAATATCGGTGCGTGTCAAATCGCCGATTTCGAACCGATCTTCAGTTGCTTGGAGATTGACCGACAGCACATCGACCTGATTGGCTGACAGTCCCACCACTGCTTCATTGCGGATGACATTCATATAGGCCGCAACAACTTGGCTGAAGATAGATGATTCGGTTGCACGCAAATCTGCCTGACCGGCATTGACCCGGTCCTTTGCTGCCAGAATTGAATTCTTGACCGAACCGCCCGAATAAATCGGGACACCAAGATCAAGTCCGGCCTGCAACGTCCGCGTTGGCGCGGTGAAGCTGTTGCCGCTGGTCTTCAAGAATTCGATATGCTGCGCTGTAACACTGGCAGACGGCAGGCTAGCTGATTTCTGGATCGGCACATTTTCGTCATTGGCGCGCTGCTGCGCGCGCGCAGCCTGCAAGGTCGGGTTGGATTGATAGGCATCGACCAGCGCCTCGCGAAGCGTATCCGCCAAGGCGGGGCTTGCAAGGGCCGTCGCCGTCGCCGCAGCGCTGGCCAGAAATGCCAGTCTGTTTGCCCTAAAATCCATTCTCAGAAGCTCCAGCTTTCCGCTTTGTCGAATTCAGCGAGCCGCGGAATGCCGATTTCTGCCAGTGGCAGAAGCGCGACATCACTGCCCGATTTTCGTCCTGTAGCGAGCCGTGTCACGCCTCTGTCTGACAGTCCGGTCACCAAGCGGCCGCCATCGGCAAGCCGTTTTGCCAGTGCTTCGGGAATTTGCTCGGCGGCGCCATCGATCAGGATGAGCGAGAAAGCGGTGCGTTTGCGGCTAACTTGTGTTGCTTCCTCGGGGCTGATGATCTCGACCGATGCAACCAGCGGGCGAACCAGTTCAGCAAGATAGCCGCTACCGGCATCAACCACCAAAACAGAATCGCTGCTGTTTGGCTGCGCTTCGGCGAGAACCATTCCGTAAAACAGCGGAGCGGCAATCCGGCGGCCATTATCGAGCAAAATAGCCCGGTCGATATAGGCGGTACCGCGCGCGTTTTGCGGCACGAAATCTTCGCGCGGCACAGCATTCATCCGCGCGAGGACGAAATCTTCATTGACGCCGCTGGTGCGCAATTGACTGTCGATCATCGCGCGGCGGGCTGCGGTGAAGCTGTTGGTCGGGGCGGTAGTAGAGGTCAGGGTCATGGCTTTCTTCAATTTTCCGGCATCTGTATTACATTGGCAATACAGATCGTCAATCCATCTATCAGGCGCTTTAGGCTTAACAGTTGGGGTGGCCAAGTGCTTTGACGCTATAGGCTCCTCATGCCTATGGGGAAAGCAATCGACCGGCAGGAGTATCGAATCGATGAGCGACATGATCAAAATCCGCGAAGAAGACCTGATCGAAAGCGTTGCCGACGCTTTGCAATTTATCTCTTACTATCACCCGATGGATTACATCCGGGCCTTGGGCGAGGCGTATAAAGCCGAGCAGGGACCTGCCGCAAAAGATGCCATCGCGCAGATTTTGACCAACAGCCGGATGTGCGCGGAGGGGCATCGCCCGATTTGTCAGGATACCGGCATCGTCAATGTGTTCGTCAAGTGGGGGCAGGATTGCCGCCTCGATTCGAAACGCAGTCTGCAGGATGTGGTCGATGACGGTGTGCGCAAGGCCTATCTGAACCCTGAAAACAAGCTGCGCGCTTCGATTCTGGCCGATCCTGCCTTCACCCGCCGCAACACGCGCGACAATACGCCCTGTGTTTTGTCGGTCGAAATGGTGCACGGAAGCACTGTTTCGATTGATGTCGCGGCCAAAGGCGGCGGCAGCGAGAACAAATCGAAGTTCAAAATGATGAATCCGTCGGACAATATCGTCCAATGGGTGGTCGACCAGATCCCCAGCATGGGCGCGGGCTGGTGCCCGCCGGGGATGCTCGGCATCGGCATTGGCGGCACTGCCGAACATTGCATGAAGCTGGCCAAGCAGAGCTTGATGGATCCGATCGATATGGCGCAGCTGAAATTGCGGGGGGCCAAGTCGGATATCGAACAATTGCGGATCGATATTTTCGACGCGGTCAACGCGCAGGGAGTCGGTGCGCAGGGGCTGGGCGGCCTTTCGACCGTGCTCGACGTCAAGATTTATGACGCGCCGTGCCATGCTGCGGGCAAACCGATTGCGATGATCCCCAATTGCGCGGCGACGCGCCACGCGCATTTCACGCTCGACGGGTCCGGCCCAAGCTATCTCGAACAGCCCAATCTGGATGAATGGCCCGATGTCCACTGGGAGCCTGACGTTGCCGCCAAGCGGGTCAATCTCGACACGTTGACGCAAGGTGAAGTCGCGAGCTGGGAAAACGGCGACCGGCTGCTACTCTCGGGCAAGATGCTGACGGGGCGCGATGCGGCGCATAAGCGGATTCAGGATATGCTGGCCAAGGGTGAAGAGCTGCCGGTCGATTTCCGCGGCCGCGCAATCTATTATGTCGGTCCGGTTGATCCGGTGATGGGTGAAGTGGTTGGCCCCGCTGGCCCGACCACCGCTACGCGGATGGACAAATTTACCGAGATGATGCTCGATCTCGGCTTGCTCGCCATGATCGGCAAGGCCGAGCGCGGCGCCGATGCGGTTGAAGTGATCAGCCGCTTCAAAGTCGCCTATCTGATGGCCACCGGCGGCGCCGCCTATCTGGTCAGCCGCGCGATAAAGGAAGCCAAGGTGGTGGGATTTGAAGATCTGGGCATGGAAGCCATCTACGAATTCACCGTAGAAAACATGCCGGTGACCGTCGCGGTCGATAGCCGGGGCAACAATGTCCACACGCTTGCCCCCGCCTTATGGAAGGACAAGATCGCGAAGGAACATTTGCTCGGCTAAGGTGGCAACTCTGTGCATTTGTGCCTTCAACGGCATTGGCCGCGCGACGAAGACCATTGGCCTTTCGACGACCGCGCTGGCTTGATTGGGGCAAGCGGGTCTAATGTAGAGCGGTGAATCCGGATCAAGACATGCCGCAATACGGCCCCGCCCGCGTATCGTTGCGCACCGTCCTCATTTCTATGGCGGTGCTGTGGGCGTGCTATTTTCTGCTGACTACTCTGCGTGGGTCGATTGTTGGTCTCGAATTCGAAACCGACATGCTGGGACGCCGGGCGTTGGTGACGCTGGCTGGGCTGGTGATCACCTTCGGCATGTGGTTGCTGCTGCGGCTGTTCGATGCGCGCGCGCTTTGGATGAAAATCGCCGCGGCACTGATCTTGTCACTGCCGGCATCGGTTTTGATTGCGCAGGTCAACCAGATGGTCTTCGCCCCGCTGCAGGAACAAATGGCCGAGAAGATGGGCAAAGAACGCGGCGTGGGCATCCGCCGCGACGAGGCCGGCAATATTTTCATCGAAGTGCCGGTCAACCGCGAGGGGGACGCCGCCGATTCGATCGAGCAGGAAGTTCCTGCGCAGCAGGTGCTGATCGCCAAAGCACCGGTCGGCTGGGAACGGTGGCGGATCATTGTCGATATTGCGCTGGGCCGGTATTTCCTGCTGCTGGCGTGGTCGTCGATCTATTTTGCCATGCTGGCGGTGGCGCAAACTAAGATGGCGGAGCGCCGCGAGGGAGAATTCCGGCGGCAGGCCAAAGAGGCGGAGCTGCGCTCTCTTCGCTACCAGGTGAATCCGCACTTCCTGTTCAATTCACTCAATTCGCTCAGCGCCTTAGTCATGACCGGTAAAGCCGATCGTGCTGAAAATATGATCCAGACGCTGTCGAATTTTTACCGCCACAGTCTCGCCGATGATACGACATCCGATGTCGATCTGGCGGATGAATTTGCGTTGCAGCAGCATTATCTTGAGATCGAGCATATCCGTTTTCCAGACCGGTTGGTGGCCAAATTTGATCTACCGCCGGCCCTGTCCAATATGCGCGTGCCGGGGATGATTTTGCAGCCGCTGGTTGAAAATTCAGTCAAATATGCGGTTGCGCCGCTGACCCGTCCGGTGACAATCCGCATCGCTGCGAGCGAAGAATCCGGGCAGCTGGTTATTGTGGTGAGCGATGACGGCCCGGGTGCCAAAGATATCGCCGAACCGGGTTTCGGAATCGGCCTTGCCAATGTTCGTGACCGGTTGAAGGCGCGCTTTGGTGATAAGGCGACGATTGCTGCCGGTCCAACCGAAACCGGTTTCTGCACCGAAATCCGCATACCGATGAGGCATGTATGAGCGATACAAGAACCGATGCTGCGCTACGCACGCTGATTGTTGATGACGAGCCGCTCGCGGTCGAGCGGATGCAAGTTATCTGCGCCAAACTCAAGGATCTCAATGTCGTGGGCACCGCGAGTGACGGCTCTGCCGCGCTGCGCCTGATTGATGCACTGGCGCCCGATCTGGTTCTGCTTGACATGACCATGCCCGAAGTCGACGGTCTGTCGGTGGCGCGCAAGCTGGTCGAGCATTCAGACAACAATAGCCCAAGCCCAGCGGTGATTTTCGTCACCGCGCATGATCATTTTGCGGTCGAAGCTTTTGATCTTGATGCAGTTGATTATGTTTTGAAACCGGTTGCGACCGACCGTCTCGAACGCGCAATCGAACGCGCACTTGCCCGGCGGGGCGCGCGGAGAACAACAGGCGGCGGCTGGTTGTCCGAACTATGGGTGCCTCACCGCAGCGAATTGCTGCGGGTCGATGTGTCGCAAGTAAGCCGGATTGATGCCGAGCGTGATTATGTCCGTCTTCATGTTAGCGTGCCGGATGAGGCCGAGCGGACGTATCTTTTGCTCCAAACCATCGCAGGGCTGGAGAAGCGGCTCGATCCAGATGCATTTATCCGCATCCACCGCTCGACTATTCTGCGCCGCGACAACATTCGCGGGCTGAGGCATGATGGTCTCGGTGTATGGTCGGTGGAATTGGAAGATGGCGAAGCGCTGAGGATCGGCCGGACTTATCTTTCCAAGGTCAAGGCGATGGCGGGCCGCTAAGCGGCTTTGGTCCAAGACCTGTTCGCAAATTTGCGAAAATTCTGCCGCATTTTAAGAAAATGGAAAAAAGCCCGAACCGGGGGACTGGACCGGTCCGGGCTAGAGCCCGCAGATAATTTTAGGGGTATGTGCGGGCTATTCAATTTCACAATTGTGATCGACCGGGTCAGCCTCCAAGGCGTTGTTCGCCAATCAGTGAAGCAACCTGCAGCGCCGCCTGCTTCTTGGCATCCTGATAACATTGCTGGGCGCGGCCACTCGGTATGCGGGTGCCGGTGCGTTGACGGCTAACACCGCAGACTTCGCGCGCGGCTTTGTCTATCCGCCGTTCGAGTGTCTGTTGACCCTCGGCGGATGCCAGATTGAGATCATTATATTTGATTTGCGCCTCACCTGCGAAAGCCGGCGTGGTTGCGATCATGCTGCCGATGGCAGTCAATGCGATAAGCGATTTCTTCATTGTATGTTCCTCCAGATGCGGGCCTCGTTTTCAAGAAGGGGGAGAGGCACTTCGCAAATGGGGAGATAGCGCAGCTGTGTTATATGTGCAGTACAGTCTCGATTGTGTGCGTCATTTCCTCGACCAATTTTGCGTACCGCTGACCGATGGCAAAAACCGGCGGACGAACTGCGCTTGCGGCCCGACCAAGGTTTGGGCATTAGCCGGGCATGGCAATTTTCATCATCTTTGTCCTGGGAATCGGCAATTTCGCGCTGCACCGGGCGGTGATGGAGAGTGGGCACAATGTGCTGCGGCAGATACCTTGGTATGCAAGCGGCAAGGGGCGAAAGCTCGCGCTTATGCTTGAATTTGCCGTTCTGCTGGCGGCCATGCTGTTGGCTGCGGATGGCTCGCCGGGCTTTGCTTGGGGGTATTTGATTTATAGCGCGGCGAATGGGATGTCCGGCTGGCTGATCCTGACGGGCCGGATCTGACCCATGCGGTTAGCAGATTTTGCTTGCCTGATACCGTTCGCCAATGCTTTCGCATAGTCCATGTCAAACGCGCACCGCCTGTTCCACGTCAGCGACATCCACTTTGGTGTTGAGCATCACAGCGCTCTAGCGTGGTTTAGGGACGCGGTTTCGCAGGAACGGCCCGACGCGGTGATCTGCACCGGGGATCTGACCCAGCGCGCGACGCATAAGCAATTTGATCAGGCAAGGGCATTCTTCCAAAGCCTTGGTTGCCCGGTCACGGTTGAACCGGGCAATCATGACATGCCCTATTACAATCTGTGGGAGCGGTTTACGCAGCCTTACAAGCGTTACGGCGCATTGGCGGATGCGGTTGGCGTTGTGCTAGAGCTGGAACATTTGGTCATCATTCCGCTCAAGACCACCGTTCGCGCCCAGCCGCGCTTCCCATGGTCGGATGGTTATGTCCGCAAGGAAGCACTGGCTCAGACACTGGCTGCGCTCGACAATTTGTCGGATGACAGTCGCTATAAGATAGTTTCCTGCCATCATCCCTTGCTGCCTGCCGTGCCGGGAGAGGTGAATCCGACCATCGGCGGCGATGGGGCTTTTGCGGCACTGGCTGAGGCAGGGGTGGAGGCGGTTCTAACTGGCCATGTCCATGTGCCGTTCGATCTGGCGCGCGCTTCGGGCAATCGCTCGGTCAGGATGGTTGGCGCAGGTACGCTCTCGACCCGTTTGCGCGGGGCTGAGCCGGGCTATAATGTCGTGACCTATTCGCCCGATGGCGGGCTTGCGGTGGAGCAACGTGTTTTTGCGGAGCCCTAAAGCTGGCTGACGTACAAGCTGCCAATCAACAGGCGTTTAATAAAAAGGCGGCCAACAAAAAAGGCGGCCCGTTGCCGGACCGCCCCTTTGACAGGCAGTTGCCTGAATAATGCGATTAACGCTTGGAGAACTGGAAGCTCCGGCGGGCTTTCGCCTTACCGTATTTCTTACGTTCAACCACACGGCTGTCACGGGTCAGGAACCCAGCAGCCTTAACCACAGCGCGTAGCGTTGGCTCATAACGAGTCAGTGCCTGGCTGATGCCGTGCTTGACCGCGCCAGCCTGGCCCGAAAGACCGCCGCCCTTAACGGTGGCGATGATGTCGTACTGACCTTCACGCTCGGTGATGGTGAAGGGCTGGTTGAGCACCAGACGCAGCGTAGGACGTGCGAAATACACTTCCTGATCGCGGCCGTTGATGGTGATCTTGCCGGTGCCGGGCTTCAGCCATACGCGGGCCTTGGCATCCTTGCGGCGGCCGGTTGCATAGGCGCGGCCCAATGCGTCGATTTCCTGCTCGCGAAGCGGCATCGTTGCGACGACGACGTTTTCGGCGACAGAAGCGTCCGCAGCAGGTGCGTCGCCGGCGATGTCTTTAAGATCTGCGAGATCGGAGACGGTGTTGTTTTCATCAGCCATTATGCAGACGCCTTATTCTTGCGGTTCATCGAGGCAACATCCATCACTTCGGGCTTCTGGCCGTCATGCGGATGCTCGGTTCCGGCATAAAGATGCAGCGCGCGCATCTGATCACGGCCAAGCGGGCCGCGCGGGATCATGCGCTGGATTGCTTTTTCGAGCACTCGCTCGGGGAAACGGCCTTCCAACACTTTCGCTGGGGTTGTTTCCTTGATGCCGCCGGGGTGGCCGGTGTGCTTATAATAGATTTTGCCGGTCATCTTGTTGCCAGTGAACTTCACCTTTTGAGCATTGATAATGATGACATGGTCACCGCAATCAACGTGCGGGGTGTAACTGGGCTTGTGCTTGCCGCGCAGCAGATTTGCCGCGATCACGGCCAGACGTCCGGGGACGAGGCCATCGGCGTCGATAATGTGCCATTTCTTTACAACCTCTGCCGGTTTAACCGACCGGGTCATTTTGCTGAGAGCCTTCATGGGCTGTGTCCATTCCTAAATTCTTGGGCTGCGCAAACCGCAGCGATATTTCGCGAATCCCCACGGGGACCCCCGAAGAGCGCGCGATTTGTTCGCTTAGGTGCCTAAAGTCAAGCAAATCCGCGCTTCTCGGGAGAGGTAAAATAATACCGTGAATTTCCGAAAGGCAGAAATTGTGCCTATTGTAGGGCCAGTTGCCAGCGCTCGACCGATGTCCGGGTAGAATTTCCTACGCTGGTTTCGATAGTCCTGCTGGCATTTCTTAGTAAACCGGAGCTTTCCTCTATCCGCGCGACAAAGGCGATCTTGATCTGACCAATAGTGCCATCGGGAAGCGGCAGCGACCGCGTCTGGAAATCTTCGCCAGCGGCAGGGAAAAACAGGTCTGGTGGCAGATTGTTTGTCGTTTCCGCTGCTGAATTGTGCAGCGCGCGCAAAAATGCCGCCGCATCCCGCGTGTCTTGACCATCAGCAGCGATGCCGTCCAGTTTGGCCAGAGCCAATTTCACCGCCTGATCTATCTGCGGTCCGCTGGCGGGCTGGTTCAAACCCATGATTGTGCCGTCCGAGCCGAGCAATATCGGAAACAGAGCGCTTTCGTCGCGGCTTCTTTCGAGTTCCGCAAGCTGCTCCAGCCCGGGCGGGACATGAACTTCCACTCCGATTTGCTGGCCGTCGATGCGGAAACCCTCACCCAGTGGCGAGAACCGGATTTCAAAGACGCGCGACACTTCGATCAGCTTGCCGTCGGAAAGTTCGCGCGTGAGCTTGCGCGAAAAACGCATTGGTGCGCCTGGGGGAACCAGGCTCGGCCCTTGCGCATGCGCGACGCCGACGGTGAAGGGCGCAGCCAGCACCAAGCCAATAGCGCAAACGGCCTTGCGCCTAGATAGGGTCATGATGGTGCGCTCACCTTGACCGCCCGACCAGATGCATCCCCCATGCCGTCGCTGCAACCAGCAGTGCGCCAACAGCCTGATGCGCGGTTGCGAGCCACAAATTCACACCGGTCACGACCGTGGCAATGCCAAGCAGGATCTGGATACCGAAGGCGGAATGGATCGCGATCGAGGCCTTGCGGTTGAACGGCCGCACTTTGCGCGCGAGGACGATTAGCGCTGCAACCGCAACCCACGCCCACCAACGGTGGAGGAAGTGCAGCAAAAACGGATCATGGGTCAGCGCGAAGAACCAACCGCGCGTCATGTCGATCTCGGGAAACAGCCGCCCCTGCATCAGCGGCCAGCTATCCGAAGCCAGACCGGCATTCAGCCCTGCAACCCATGCGCCGAGCAACAATTGAACAAACAGCACTAAGGCGACTACGAACGCAGCGAAGGTAATTCTTGCGGGGCGGGCATCCGAAATATATGCGAGACGGCGCAAATCGAGCGCCGTCCAGATCAATCCGGCCAAAGTGAACAATGCGGTGAGCAGATGGATCGAAAGCCAGAAGTGGCTGACATCGGTCATCTCGGTCGAAAGGCCGGAACGGACCATATACCATCCAAAGGTGCCCTGGAGACCGCCCAGTGCCAGCAGCGCCAACAAACGCGGCTTAAAGCCCGCGGGGATTTGCCGCTTGATCCAAAACCAGGCAAGCGGCAGCGCAAAAATAAGACCAATGAAGCGCCCCAGCAACCGGTGCGACCATTCCCAAAAATAGATGAACTTGTAATCGGCCAAATTCATCCCGGCCGGACCGCTGATCATCTTATACTCGCCGATTTGCTTATAGGCATCGAATTCAACCTGCCATTGCGCTTCGTTCAACGGGGGTAGGGCGCCGGTAACCGGCTTCCATTCGGTTATAGACAGGCCTGACTCGGTTAGCCGGGTGATCCCGCCAACGACCACCATCACCAAAATGACTGCCGCCACGGCAAACAACCAGCGGGCGAGCAGTAGCGGACGAGTAGAGGTTTCAGATGGCATCGAAAGCAGCTCAATCATGCAAGGGAGGATAAATGCACCCCCCCTCAATGATAGGGGGAGCCATCTTACGCAAGACGATTTATCGCAACCACCCTTGCAGAATGTTACACCATCACAT
>JBATLU010000299.1:0-11742 GCA_049289475.1 Pontixanthobacter sp.
CGCGCGAATGGCTCGAAATTGCCCAGCGCGACCGCATTACCACGACCATGCTGGTACCGGTGCAGTATCAGCGGCTGATGGACGAGCCGGCGTTCGACCAATTCGATCTGTCCCATTTAATGCTCAAATATTGCACCTCTGCGCCATTTTCTGCCGAGCTGAAGGCGCAGGTGCTGAAACGTATGCCAGGCGGGTTGATCGAGATCTATTCGATGACCGAGGGCGGGGTCGTGTGCCTGCTCTATGCGCATGAACATCCGACCAAATTGCATACCGTGGGAACGCCTGCGCCGGGGAGCCAGTTGAAGGTGCTGGGTGAATACGGTCAACTGCTGCCGCCGGGCGAAGCGGGCGAGTTGATCGGGCGCGGACCGGCGATGATGATGGGTTATAAGAATCAGCCTGCAAAGACCAAGGAAGCGCAGTGGATTGATCCGGATACTGGCGAATGGTGGATGCGGATGGGCGATATCGGCCGCGTCGATCAGGATGGTTTTGTCGAACTGGTGGGGCGCGCCAAGGACATGATTATCTCGGGTGGGTTCAATATCTATCCGGTCGATCTGGAGAATGAACTGCTCAAGGAATCAGGCGTGGTGGAAGCCGCGGTGATCGGCGTTCCGAGCCGCAAATGGGGCGAAACACCGGTCGGTTTCGTGGTGCTGAACGGGCAGGCGGGCAGTTCTGCCGAGGCGATTATGCAGGCGGTCAATGGACGGCTGGGCAAGACACAGCGGCTCGCAAAATTGCATAAGATTGACGAGATGCCGCGCAGCCATATCGGCAAGCTGCTCAAGACTGACTTGCGCAAAGAGGCAGAGCTTCGCGGCCTTCCAGAATAAGCCGGCGTGCTCGATGCTCTGCAATAATTTTGGCGGGACATAAGGGAGGACGCGGCTGACTCCGGAGGGAGGGGGGAGTGGAGCGCAGCCGCGTCTCTCGATGCTACCATCCCTTTGGTGAACGGGCCATATGGCCGGACACCGTGCTGCACTCGCTGGCAGCAGGGTTGAAAGCCGGGATGCTCGCTCTGGGAGAGAGCGATTTTCCCGTATCCACCGAGGGACATTATCGGGAGAGGGAGACCTGTCCGTCGGTGTTGAATCTGCAATAATGTTTCGTGAAAGTTTTCACAAATGAGAAAACCTCCAAAGATGTTGCGTTTTTTTCAACACAGGATCGGCTGATATTCAGCAAAGAGAAAGCTGCGCCGTTCGGGTAGCGCCGACGGGGGGGCAAGATCGTGTAGGATCTGCTGCTGGTGCTTGCAAGCGGCCCGTGTCAGCCGTAACGCCTGCGCGCATGACAGCAGCGCACCTCCCCGATTCCATCCTGATCGTCGATTTCGGCAGCCAAGTAACCCAGCTGATTGCGCGCCGCGTGCGCGAGGCGGGTGTCTATTCCGAAATTGCCCCCTTCACTATGGCGGAAGAGGCGTTCCACCGGATGAAACCAAAGGGCATCATTCTGTCCGGATCGCCCGCAGGGGTGCCCGAAGAAGGCAGTCCGCGCGCGCCGCAACTGCTGTTCGAAGCGGGGATACCCATCCTCGGCATTTGTTACGGCCAGCAAGTGATGAGCCACCAGCTGGGCGGCGAAGTGCGGCCCGGCCATGAAACGGGTGATGGCGGCGAGTTTGGCCGCGCATTCCTGACCGTGACCAAGGAATGCGCCCTGTTCGACGGACTGTGGAATGTCGGCGATCGGCATCAGGTATGGATGAGCCACGGCGACAAGGTCACCCGCTTTGCTCAAGGGTTCGAGATTGTCGCAATCAGTGACGGCGCACCCTTCGCGGTGATAGCTGACGAGGCCCGCAAATTTTACGGCACGCAGTTCCATCCCGAAGTCGTTCATACGCCCGACGGCGGCAAGTTGATTGCTAACTTCGTCCATAAGGTGTGCGGGCTGGCCGGTGACTGGACAATGGCGGCCTACCGCGACACAAAGGTGGCAGAAATCCGCGCGCAAGTGGGTGACGGCAAGGTTATTTGCGGCCTATCCGGCGGGGTTGACAGCTCGGTCGCCGCAATCTTGATCCACGAAGCAATTGGTGACCAGCTAACCTGCGTATTTGTCGATCACGGTCTGCTGCGCCTTAACGAGCGCGAGCAAGTCGAAACACTGTTCCGCGACCATTACAACATTCCCTTGGTGGTGGTCGATGCCGAAGAACGTTTTATGGCCGGATTGGCAGGCGAAACCGATCCGGAGAAAAAGCGCAAATTCATCGGCGGCGAGTTTATCGCGGTGTTCGAAGAAGAGGCCAAGCGGATTGGCGGGGCTGATTTCCTCGCACAGGGTACACTCTACCCTGATGTAATCGAAAGCGTTTCCTTCACCGGCGGGCCGAGCGTGACGATCAAAAGCCACCACAATGTCGGCGGCCTGCCCGAACGCATGAATATGCAATTGGTCGAGCCGCTTCGCGAATTGTTCAAGGACGAAGTGCGCGAGCTGGGCCGAGAGCTGGGCCTCAATGATCTGTTCGTCGGCCGCCACCCTTTCCCCGGCCCGGGCCTAGCAATCCGCATCCCCGGTGAAGTGACCAAGGAACGCTGCGATATTCTGCGCAAGGCCGATGCGATTTACCTCGAGGAGATCCGTAACGCCGGTTTGTACGACGCAATTTGGCAGGCGTTTGCGGTGCTGCTGCCGGTCAAAACCGTCGGCGTGATGGGTGACTACCGCACCTATGACAATGTCTGCGGCTTGCGCGCCGTAACCAGCACCGACGGCATGACCGCCGATGTCTACCCATTCGAGGCCGCCTTCCTGACCGGCTGCGCCACGCGCATCGTCAACGAAGTGCAGGGCATCAACCGCGTGGTTTATGACTATACGTCGAAGCCGCCGGGCACGATCGAATGGGAATGATTCTTACCTAAGCCGCAGCCTTCAAACCTTTGCCGATCTGCTCGATCGCATCGCGGATTTGTTCTGCTGCTTCGGGGATCAGGCGGTGTTCAAACAGCGTCAGATGTTGCAACAATGTCTTGCGCACGCCGCCTTCTTTTTCGCCCAATTCGCTGCGATATTCGAGGCCGAAGCGCAGGATGACTGTGGCGTTGATCGCCAGTTCGCGGAGGCGGTCTTCGGGCCAGTCGAGCAGTCCCGCCCTCACTAGAGCGGCAAGGTGCAGTGCAAGGCATTCATGCGTGCGCTCCAGCCATTCGCCGATGTGGCTGGCGATTGGTTCTGCATGCTCGCCATATGACGGTTGGTCGCGGTAAAGGAACCTGTATTCGCGCAACTCGTGCATCATTCCGCCGAGCAGATCGCAATAGGAACCGAGCGGGTCAGCCGGATCTGGCACCATGGCAAGCCGCACCTCGACCTCGGCCGCGAAGTTCTGACCAATCGCATCGAGCAAGTCGCGCTTGGTCTTGAAATGATACCATAGATTGCCCTCGGCAATGCCGCACGCGGCCGCCAGACCGGCGGTGGTAACCTGCCCGTAGCCATCCGCATTGAACAGCATACGGGCCTGTTGGATAATCCGGTCGCGGGTCTTCATCAGTAGTGCGACAGTTCCACTTGCATCGCCGAATAGCCGTGGACGAAGCAGGACGGCACCCGTTCGGGCTCGCCCACCACATTAGCACGCAGCCGCCGCTTGGCCATTTCTTCAAACAGCGTGACCAGCTGCAATTCTGCCACCCGCGCACCGACACAGCGGTGGATACCATAGCCGAAGGCAAGGTGCCGGCGCGCGTTCTCGCGGTCGACGCGGATCGCGTCAGGTTCCTCGAACAGTGTTTCGTCGCGGTTGGCCGAAAGATACCACATGGCGACCATATCGCCCTTCTTCATCTGCGCGCCATCGAGTTCGTAATCCTCCATCAATGTGCGCCGCATATGCGCGAGCGGGGTCTGCCAACGAATGATTTCGGAAACGGCATTGGGGATCAGCTCCGGATTCGCCTCCAGCTTGGAGCGTTCATCGGGGAATTGGGTGAGGCCGTAAGCATAGGCCGACATCGAATTGCGCGTGGTGTCGTTGCCGCCGACAATCAGCAGCACCAGATTGCCGATGAATTCGATCGGGTCCATTTCGCTCATCGCATCCGATTGCAGCATCACCGACACCAGATCATTGCCTGGTTGCTCCATGCGTTTTTGCCACAATTCGGTGAAGGCGGTGGCCATTTCACCCATTTCGGCATTATACTCATCCCAGCCGCCGGGGCGTACAACCCGTTCGATAAAGCCGCCAACATTGGACCAATGGGTCAGCTTGTGGCGCTGGTCCCACGGGAAATCGAACAATTTGGCGAGCATGCCAGTGGTCAATTCGATCGAGACCTTCTCCACCCAGTCGAATGATTCGCCAATCGGCAGGCTGTCGAGCAATGCGCCGGTGCGTTCTTGCACTTCCGCCTTCATCGCGGCGACTTGGCTAGGCCCAAATGATGGCGCGATGGTGCGCCGCTGCGCGGTATGGCGGGGTGGGTCCATCGAGATAAATTGCGGCATCCGCGATTCGTCGGGGCGTTGAACATTGGGCTGGATCGCCAGAGTGATCCCGCCATGTTCGAAGCTGGAGGAAAATATCTTGGGCAGTGCCTCGATATGGACAATCGGCTTATGCGTGGTCACCGACCAATAGGGTCCGAATGCGGATTCGGGCACATATTGGATCGGCGCATTCTGCCGCAATTGGCGAAACGGTTCCTGCCAGCGGTCCTCTGCATAAAGTTCCGCACGCGAGACGTCGATCGGTTCGATTGCGCTGATTGTCGGCGCGATATCGGCAGCAGTCGCCATAGTACCCTCTCCTCAATTATATAGGGTATATACCCTAGACTTGATTGGCGTGCAAGCTGAACGCGCCTTGCGCAATTTTTTTGCTTCCGAAATGCGGGTGGTCGGCCTAGCTCTTCAGGATTGGGCGGGGGGATTGCTGCAATGGACACAACGGAAAGTTTGACTGGAAACCGGGTCAGCGGGCGCAGGATTACTTGGGTCGTTGTGCTCCTCGCGATCTCGGTATTGCTCAATTATGTCGACCGCGGCGCAATCGGCATTGCCGCGCCATTGATGATGAAGGATCTGGACCTCTCGGCCACCGGATTCGGGATCGCAGTCTCGGCATTCTTCTGGATTTATGCGCCAATCTGCCTGTTCGTCGGCTGGCTGTGCGACCGGTTTTGCGTTTATCGCATGTTCGCCTTTGGGCTCGCACTGTGGGCGATCAGCACAATCCTCACGGGCTTTGTTGGCGGGCTGGCGGCGCTGATTGTACTGCGGCTCATGCTCGGTTTGGGGGAAAGCATTGCCTTTCCCGGAAGCTCGAAGATATTCGCAGCAGAAGTGCCCTCGGTGCACCGCGGAATGGCAAATGCCGCCATCGCTGCCGCGCTTGCTTTCGGGCCGGCAGTGGGAACACTGGCGGGTGGCACGATACTAGAGGCCGCAGGCTGGAGACCAATTTTCTGGATCTTCGGATTGGTCACGCTGCTCTGGTTGCTACCCTGGCATTTTGTCTCTGCGCCACTGCGCAGCAAAGGCATTGCGACACCGCGCATTGCGCCGGTCCCGATGAAGACAATCGCTAGCAAGCCGGCACTGTGGAAAATGGGGGTCGCGCATTTCACCTCCAATTATGGCTTTTACTTCCTGCTTGCGTGGCTGCCTTTGTTTCTGGTGCGCGAACGCGGGCTGGGTATTACCGATATGACGATCCTCACCACCATCGGATTTGCCACGCAGGGAGTGGTCTCTCTGGCGAGCGGACGGCTATCGGATATGCTGGTTGCGCGCGGCATGGCTGAGGGTCAGCTGCGAAGATATTTGATGGTAGTGGCGCAGTTTATGGCAGCAATGTCGATTGCGGGATTGGCGGTCGCTGACAGCTTTGCTGCAATTGCTGCGCTGCAGGTGCTGGCTGGTACTGCGGCCGGGATCATAGCAGTCAACATCTTTGCGGTCGGCCAGATTTTTGCGGGGCCACGCGCAGCGGGCGGCTGGATCGGTTTGCAAAATGCGATCGGCAATCTTTCCGGAATTCTCGGACCAATCCTGACCGGTCTGATTGTGGATTATCTCGGCGGTTATGGATGGGCGTTTGGCGTTAGCGCCGCCATTGCCATAGTCGGCGCACTTTGGTGGTGGTTGGTGATACCGCCGATCGAACAAGCGATTGACGACTGAATTGCGGTAAAGCGCACACTTGCGATACACGCGATTCTGCCCCATCCAGCGCGGCAACAGATAAGAATCGGAGAGAACCAGCTATGAAAACCGCCATCACCGAAATGTTCGGCATCCAGCATCCAATTATTCAGGGCGGCATGCATTATGTCGGCTTTGCAGAAATGGCAGCGGCAGTTTCCAACGCGGGCGGGCTGGGAATTATCACTGCGCTGACGCAGAAGACCCCCGCCGATCTCGCCAATGAAATCGCCCGTTGCAAGGACATGACCGACAAGCCGATCGGGGTGAATGTCACGTTCCTGCCGACGGTCAATGCGCCCGATTATCCAGCGATTATTAAGGCGATCATCGAAGGCGGGGTGACCGTGGTCGAAACAGCGGGCAACAATCCGGTGGCCGTGCTGCCTTACCTCAAAGATGCCGGGATCAAGGTGATCCATAAATGCACCGCCGTGCGCCACGCTTTGAAAGCACAAAGCATCGGCTGCGATGCTGTGTCGGTCGACGGGTTCGAATGCGGCGGCCATCCAGGTGAGGACGATGTGCCCAATTTTATCTTGCTGCCACGCGCGGCGGACGAGCTGGAAATTCCTTTCGTGTCATCGGGCGGAATGGCCGACGGACGCTCGCTGATGGCCTCTATCGCCATGGGCGCAGCGGGCATGAATATGGGCACCCGCTTTATCGCGACTAAGGAAGCCCCGGTGCATGATAATGTGAAGGCAGCAATTGTTGCGGCCTCCGAACTCGACACACGGCTGGTCATGCGCCCACTGCGCAACACCGAACGTGTCATGACCAATGACGCGGTCGAAGAATTGCTCCGCATCGAGAAGCAAAAGGGCGACGATCTGAAATTCGAAGATGTTATCGAACAGGTCGCGGGCGTTTATCCGCGGATCATGATGCACGGCGAGATGGACGCCGGCGCTTGGAGTTGCGGCATGGTTGCAGGGCTGATCAACGATATTCCGACCTGCAAGGAACTGATCGACCGGATTATGGCCGAAGCGGAAGAAATCCGACTGCGGATGAACGCGATATCGGCATAATTCTCCGAAAATTGCCAAGAGCGAGCAGAGCCGCCTCCCTCGTTTACGAAATTGGGGAGCAGCTTCGCTTGCGCTGAGTCAATCGCTCGCGCTTAATCAGCCTTACGGTAAGGCACAAACTCGCCGAGACTAACATTGCCTGAGTAGAAACCGCTGGACCCGACGGCGGTTATAATGTCGGTGCTGCATAGGCGGCTGGGGTTGGACGTCCGGCGGACCAAAGTGTCGTTGTCGTCGATTGATGCCGGACTATGGGTGATATTCACATAGAGCGTGCGCCCTGATTTATACACCAGCGCAGTCTTGTCGATCACCGTCAAATCGGTTGAAGAATTCATCGGTATACAGCTTTGCGGTTCACCGGCGACGCGCCCTGCGAGCATTTTTGCGAGTCTTATTTGACCTTTGCTCTGCTGCGCAGTCTGGTCTTCCGCACCTGCCGAAGTTGCCAATGCCAGAGTGAGTGTCATTGCGGTGGTCATTGCGACAAAGCCTGTCAATTTCATCATCGCGATCGCTCCTATGCTGGGGATGGCAAGTTAGTTGCCGGCTGCTACGTCCAATTTGGTATAGGGAACGAACTGTTCGAGCGTCAGATTGGGGCCAGGAAAATTGGATCCGCGACTGCGCATTTCAACCCAGTCGAGTTTGCACAGGCTTGAACCGTGCATTGTAAATACCGGGTAATCCCAATCGCTGAGGAACTGGGGAGAACTGGTGCGGTTGACGTAGAGTGTCTTACCGTCGCGGAAAACCATCGCCGTATCGTCGACGATTTCCATGTTCCTGCGCTGCGCCTGCGACAGGCAGTTGACCGGATCGCCAGCCACGCGCCCTTCGAGCAGTTTCGCAAGTTCCGCTTCGCCATTGGCATTGCTGTCCTCCGCGAAGGAGGGTGTTACGGCAGTGGCTGACATCAGCCCAGCCAAAGCGACAAGGGGCAGAATCTTTTTCATAGTTTCCCTTAATACCACATTTTACTGAACCGAGCCTGACTCATTTCATCACCGCCGGTCAGGCCGTTCCGCCGACGGTCAAGCCGCCAACAAGCAAGGTGGGCTGTCCGACACCGGCTGGCACGCTCTGGCCTCCTTTGCCGCACATGCCTATGCCTTCGTCGAGCGCCATATCGTTGCCGATCCCATCGACCTTGGTCAGCACGGTCGGCCCGTCACCGATCAGCGTAGCGCCCTTGATCGGCGCGCCGATCTTGCCGTTTTCGACCTTATAAGCCTCGGTGCAGGAGAAGGTGAAGCGGCCTGACACGATATCGACCTGCCCGCCGCCAAAGCTCTTGCAGAAAATGCCGTTCTTCATGCGCGATAGCAGCTCTGCCGGATCATCCTGCCCGCCGCGCATAAAAGTGTTGGTCATGCGCGGCATGGGGGCGTGTTGGTAGCTCTCGCGCCGACCATTGCCGGTCGGTTCAACCCCCATCAGCCGCGCATTGAGCCGATCCTGCATGTATCCTTTAAGGATACCATCTTCGATCAGCACAGTTTCCTCGGTTGGCGTGCCCTCGTCATCAATCGTCAGCGAGCCGCGCCGATTGGCGATACTGCCATCATCGACCACGGTCACGCCAGGCGCGGCAACCCGCTGCCCGACACGCCCAGAAAATGCACTGGTGCCCTTGCGGTTGAAGTCGCCTTCAAGCCCGTGGCCAACCGCTTCGTGCAGGATAATCCCCGGCCATCCCGGCGCGAGCAGCACGGGCATTTCACCCGCCGGTGCATCGACGCTTTCGAGATTAACCATCGCCTGCGCAACTGCCTCGTCAATCGCGCGGTTCCATTCGCCCGCTTCGAACAATTGATCGTAAAGATAGCGCCCGCCAAAACCGAAACTGCCGCTCTCGCGTCTACCGTTTGCTTCGGCCACAATGCTGATATTGAGCCGCACCAGCGGGCGGATGTCGGTTGCGCGAAAGCCGTCTGCGCGGACGATTTCGACCACATTCCAGCTTGCCGCGAGCGAAGCAGTAACCTGCGAAACACGTGGGTCTCGCGCGCGCGCGGCGGCGTCGATCCGCTCCAGCAAGGACACTTTCTTCGCAAAGGATACTGCATCGAGCGGACTGGCCTCGGTGTAGAGTTGCTGGTTGCTGCGGCGGGGCTGCGGCGATGTGGTGCCGGTAGCGGGGTCGAGCAATTGCAAAGTCTCGCCAGCGCGGCGGATAGCGGCGGCGCTGATGTCGTTCGAATGGGCAAAGCCGGTCATTTCGCCCGAAACGCCCCGAAGGCCAAAGCCCGAATCGCGCGAATAATCGGCAGTTTTCAGCCGCCCATCATCGAAAGTGAACGCTTCGGTCACGCTGTGCTGCAAATAGAGCTCGCCATCGTCGCAATTGGCCAGCGTTTGCGCGGTTATTGCGCTCGCCTCATCAGGGGTGAGCTTGCCATCGGCATAGAGGAGCGAACGTATGTCAGTTGTGGTCATGCCGCATCATATAGTGCGTTTGACCAGATAAGCCTAGCGGTGCCCGGGATCGCCGCCAGCGGGAATGTCATGGAGCGCGCTTTGATCAGCGCCATCCGCCGGTCCGCCTTGCAAGACGAAACGCCGGTCGCAATATCCGCAATCGACATAGCCATGCTCGTCAATTTCCAGATAGACTTTGGGATGGCCCAATGCCGCGGGCTTGAAACTGGCACTGCCATCGTTGGGGCCGCGAATGGCGGATGCACCATCACAGCTGACGCGGTGGGTGGTGGTTGTGATGATTTCTTGTGGCGGGATGCTCATGGGCATTGCCGATAAATCGCATTGCCGCGCTGTGCAAGCGTATCGGCGCTTCTCTCAGAGGAATTCGGGTGCGGTCACGCCAATGGCGGCAAGCGACAGAGTGTGCGGCATGGCCGTGCGTTGGGGATTGCTTCGCGCGCGGTTAATGCGGGCAGCCATGGCGTAAATCATCTGTTTCATGCCGGCGCAACTATCCCTTAGCCGCTAAATTAGGGTTAACGCATGACTAACCATCAGCTTGCCTCTTTACGCGGGGGACATTCGCGCCTTAGGGATGCGCCTATGAGCCAGCCCCCTGCAATTGAAATTCGCGATCTCGTCAAACGCTATGCCGGAGTGAAAGGCGAAGAGGGCAAACTTGCGCTGAAGGGCGTCAGCTTCGACGTGCCGCAAGGCGGTATTTTTGGCCTGCTTGGCCCCAATGGCGCGGGCAAAAGTACAATCATCAATATCCTCGCAGGGTTGGTGACCAAGACCAGCGGCAGCGCCAGCATCTGGGGCTTCGATATCGACAGCCAGACGCGCAACGCAAAGCGCGCAATTGGTATCGTGCCGCAGGAAATCGTGTTCGACCCGTTTTTTACGCCTTACGAAGTGTTGGAGAATCAGGCGGGTTTTTACGGCATTGCCAAGAGCCTGCGTCGTTCCGAAGCATTGCTAAAGGCGGTCCACCTGGCGGATAAGCGCGATGCCTATGCGCGGACATTGTCAGGTGGGATGAAACGGCGCCTGCTGATTGCCAAGGCGATGGTGCACTCTCCGCCGATTCTGGTGCTCGACGAGCCGACCGCAGGCGTCGATGTTGAACTGCGCCGCTTGTTGTGGGAATTGGTGACGCAGCTCAATGATGACGGGGTCACGGTGGTGCTGACCACGCATTACCTCGAAGAAGCCGAGCAATTGTGCGACCGAGTGGCGATTATCAACCACGGCGAATTGATCGCGAACAAGCCGACCCGCGAAATGGTCGATATGGCGCGCGAGAAGATTGTCGCGGTGACGGTGGGCAGCGATCTGGCTGCGGCTCCGGTGCATGAGGCCTTCGTGAAGTCGGAACTGGCTGGCGAACGCGGGGTCGAGGTTACCTATAACAAGGACAAGCTAACCGCTGGACAAGTGCTGGCGATTTTGCAGGATCAAGGGCTGGTGGTCGAAGATGTCACCACCCGCGAGGCCGATCTGGAAGATGTGTTTGTCAGCCTGACGAGCGCCAAAGAGGGAGCCTGAGAATGCCGCAATATGACGTCCTGATTATCGGTTCCGGCGCGGCCGGTCTCACAGCTGCATTGGCGCTGGCTGAGACCAAGACAGTGCTGGTGCTCGCCAAAGGCGGGCTCGATGGTGGATCAACCGCTTGGGCGCAGGGCGGGATCGCGGCGGTATTGGATGCGGGCGATACATTTGAAAACCATATTCACGACACGATGCGCGCGGGCGCTGGCCTCAACCGGCAAGAGACGGTCGAATTCGTGATTGAGCGCGCGCCGCGATCCATCGAGCGTCTGGTCGAACTGGGCGTGCCCTTCAATGCCGACCACGGCGATCTGCATTTAACCCGCGAGGGCGGCCATTCGCACCGGCGGATTGTCCATGTGAACGACGCGACCGGCTGGGCAGTGCAGGAAGCGTTGCTGAAAGCGGCCAATGCCAATCCCAATATCACCATGCTGCCGGGCCGCGCTTGCATCGATCTGATTACAGGACGGCACGAAGCGACCTATTCGGGCTCAGGCCGCGTGTGGGGCGCGTATGCGCTCAATCAGGAAACCGGCCATGTCGAGGCGCATGT
>JBATLU010000300.1:0-14709 GCA_049289475.1 Pontixanthobacter sp.
GTGCACGCACCAACGCCGAACTCGACGGCGACGCGCTCGAACACTTCGCTACGCCTGACGAGGATGGTAAGAAGCTGTTGTACCAAGCCGCCGAAGCCATGCGCCTGTCCGCGCGCGGCTATACACGAATGTTGCGTGTTGCGCGGACGATTGCGGATTTGGCAGGCGCGGACAATGTCGGCCGAATCCATATTGCTGAAGCGCTCAGTTACCGGCGGCAAGCACCTCGGGCTTAACCGACGACATATTAAGCGTGCGGCAATCCAACTCGGTGCTAGCCATTGCGGCGCCGCTGGCAGTATGGGCGCGCGAGCAGAGACATGAAGGCGAGTCGCAATTTCCGAAGAGGTCGATCAATCGCCGGGGTTTCTTGGTGGGCGCGCCGCTACGCCGCTGGGCAGGCGTGCGGTTGGTATCGCAGCCGCTCTGGCAATCGAGGCAATCTTGCTGCTCCTGCTCCTTACATTGGGAAACGGGATCGGCGCACCAAAGCCGCCTGCACCGAATTTCGTGACTTTCAAGGCCACCAACAGCGAGGAAACGCCTGCACCGGAGCCCGAGCAGAAAGCAGCGACCGAGCCCACAAAAACGGTCCAGAAGGTCGCGCCGCAGCCGCAAGCAAAGCCAGTGGCTCTTCCCCCCGCACCTGTTCCGGCAACGCCCGTGAAGCCTGCGGTCAATCCGGCAAAGTCGCTGATCGCGCTTTCACCCCAACAAATGGCTTCGGCGGATATTTCAGGCAAACCGGCCGCAGCGCCCAAGCAGGCCTATGGTCCGGTAAACAGCGGCTCGCCCGGTGATTCGCAGCGCGTTAGCGGCACGGCGCCGAATGGCGAGCCGCTATACCGAGCGAGCTGGTACCGCGAGCCCAGCCAGGACGAGCTTGCTGGCTATCTTTCGACCGCCACCGGCCCAGGCTGGGCGCTAATTTCCTGTCGGACGGTGGCCGACTTCAGAGTGGAGGATTGCGTGCTCGAAAGCGAATTTCCGCCATCTTCGAATATGGGGCGGGCAGTTCTCGCCGCAGCGTGGCAATTTCGGGTGCGCCCTCCTCGTGTCGGCGGACGCCCCTTGGTCGGAGCGTGGGTTCGAATCCGGATCGAATATGCGCGGCGATAGTCGACAGTGCCATTAGACCCTTTGAAACTATAACAGCTGGCAAGCGTTGGTCTTGAAACTGCGATTGCTCTATGCTGGGTCTGGCAGCGGATCTCTGCAGCAGTAACTTTATCCGGAGACGACCATGATTGCCTGGTTTGGACGCCGCTATCTCGATTTGCTCGGATCGATTTATATTTATAACGAGCACCGCGGATATACCGCAATTGACCGCGTGCTTGATGCGGTCAAAGTGCGTTCGCCTGACGATACACAGCTGATCGCCGCGATCGAACAGCACCGTGCAGACGAGCGCAAGCATTATGTCATGTTCAAGCGCTGGTTTGAGCTGCGCGGCACCAAACCGCTCGCGCTCGACCGGACTTTTGGCCATATCGACCGCTTTATCGAGATCATGTTCCGCCGCACAATCGACAATCTCGACACGCAGGCAGTGATTGACCGTGACGAATTGTTCGAACGGATGTGCCGGGTGATTTCATTGACTGAGAAGCGCGGATTCAAGCAGGTCGAAATATTGCTGAACAACCGGTTCGTTCTCGGCGATCCGGCTCTGGTGAAGATTTTCCAGGTCATTCACCGTGATGAACCGAGCCATTGGGCGCCCTATGACGGTTGGCTGAAAGCCCATTCCAAGCGCGAGCCCAAATGGTGGGAGCGTGCGGTCGACAGTTTTGTCCATTCCGAACTGCTGTTTCTGAAATTGCCCGTGCTGTTTCTCAATCCGTTTATGAAACGGCGCGAGGAATGGGCGGACAGCGGCGAGAACAATCCAGACCGGCGCGCTTTACTGACACCGGCAAGCGCCTGAACGTCGGCCGCGACTTCTGAAAAATGGCAAAAGCTGATGACTCCGCTTCAGGCGGTCTGTTTGGCAGGCTGTTTTCGGCCAAGACCGGCGGCATGCTGTTGCGCAATACGATCGTCAGCACCGGCGTATTTCTGGTCGGACTTGCTCTGCTGTGGGTGCTGGTGCAAAAGGGCGGCATGGACGAAGTTATTGCGGCGGGAATAGGCTTCGTCACTGCTAACAGCCTGCATTATGCGCTTGGCCGAAGCTGGATTTTTCGCGGCACGCAGCGGGCTCTGGCAGCCGGTTACGCGCTTTTTCTGGTCAATGGCGGGATCGGGCTGTTGGTGACCATGGTGCTGTATGCAGCCATGCTCCAATGGACATCAATCAATTATCTGGTCGCCAGAATAATCGTGTCAGTCTTCGCCGGATTGATCGTGTTTGTGCTCAATGCGGTGTGGAATTTCCGCCGAGTCTAATCGGCTATTCGGCAGCTTGCGCCGGTTTGGCCGCAGCAAAGTCACCAAATCCGATACAACTTCTTGCTTCGGCACGCGATCCATCAGCACGTTGGCCGAGCGAATCGCGGTCAACCAAGCGCAAATCTTGCGGCCCGAGGATACGCCCATCGTAGGAGAGAATCGAAACCGGACCAATCGGCAACCGGTCCTGCTCATCGACCAGAACCGGATTTTCAACCATTTCGACGCCGTATTTTTGGCCCCACTGGCGCAAAGCGAGCATCGCGGGAAGAAGGTCAAACCCCTTCTCGTTGAGGCGATATTCGATCCGCCGCTTGTCTTCGGGGCAGGGTTCACGGTCGAGAATGCCATGTTCGACCAGCTTGGCCAGCCGGTTCGACAGGATGTTGCGCGCAATGCCGAGTTCGCTGAGGAATTCCTCAAAATGGTGGAGACCGTTGAAACTGGCGCGCAGGATCATGAACGACCATCGCTCGCCCATCACTTCCAGCGCCTCTGGCAGTCCGCAGACGGTCAATTCTTTGAGTGGCTCGCGTAAATCGCCCATTTTCATCCTCACTAAATCAGCACCCTAGCGCGATTTGGCGCTGTCGCAAAACTGAAACTAAGTTTTTAGTTGCAACTTGCTACTTAATTAACTAGGTAGTGATTCGCAACTGGTTGTTATGTGCAACTGAAGTTGAAAATATGGCCTGTCACTTCAATCAAAGGAATAAGACGATGACCCTCTCCTCCTCGCTCTTTCGCAACTTCGGCGTTCTCTCGATCTCGCTGCTCTACACCGTGCTGACTTTCGGCGCGGCGTTGACGCCGACATCAGCCGAAGCGAAAGCCCAATCGATCTATTATACCGCTGAACTCGCGGCTCCGGCCAAGGAAGCGCGCACTATCGCCCGCTCGGTGATTTGGCATTGCGAAGACACCCAATGTGTCGCGGCGAAGGATAATTCGCGCGCGGCCAACACCTGCAAGCGTCTGGCCCGCGAAGTCGGCACGATCACCAGCTTCACCGCTGCTGGCGTGACCTTCTCCGCTGAAGAATTGGCGGCGTGCAACGCCTAAACCGGTCCATCCCAGCCCTGTCCGCCATTCAGACAGGGTGAACTCAACAGGCCTCCGGCGAAAGCCGGGGGCCTTTTTTGTTAGAGCAAGCCGCGCTGGGTCAAATCCACTTCCAACTGCGCAGCATCGCGAAAATGGTGAACATGCCAGCCAAGTGCGGATGCAGCGTCAATATTGGCCGCATTGTCATCTATGAACAACATATCGGCGGGCCGCGCGCCAAACCGATTTTGCGCCAACCGAAAAATAGCCGCGTCAGGCTTGATCATCCGCTCATGTCCCGAAACAACAATATCGCGAAACAGGTCAAGCACCGACTCGGTCGGGCGGTACTGCGCCCAGAAATCGGCGCCGAAATTGGTAATCGCAAACAAGGGCACGCCGCGCACGTGCAGCCGCTCAATCAATTGCGCGGTTCCCGCAACGCGCTCAGGAATGGTTTCAAGGAACCGCTGCCCATAGGCTTCGATCAATCCGGCATATTCGGGAAACTGGGTCGTTCGTTCGGCAATCATCTCCGCGATCGGCCGTCCGGCATCATGCGCATATGCCACTGCTCGGTCACGACATGACTGAGAAACCAGTCCAGCGCATCGGAATCATCGATCAGCTTGGCAAAGAGCAGCCGCATATCCCACTGCACGATCACCCGCCCGACATCGAACACGGCTATGCTTGGCTGAACGCTCATAGCGGAAACCCTTTTGACTTTCCCGAACCCGGACACAGCAACGGCCCGCACTCCGGTTGGAGGCGGGCCGATCTGTTCAACGACCGCGCAATGGCGCAGTCGGCCGCGTTATTGCTTAGCCCTGACGGGCTTTGAAGCGGCGGTTGGTCTTGTTAATCACATAGGTACGGCCACGGCGACGAATCACACGGCAATCGCGATGGCGGTTCTTCAGCGACTTAAGGCTGTTGCGGATTTTCATGGTCAAATTTCCAAAAAGAAGGGCACCGGAGGCGGTCTCCGATGCCGGAATTTCAAGCGCGCAATTAGGGTGCGAATCGCGCGGCGTCAAGTTGCAACCGCACGTGCCGCCAACCTAATCGCCGCGAATATCGCCCAATTTGCGCTCCCATTGCAACGCATGGCCGATAATTTCATCAAGATCGGCGTGTTTCGGGTGCCACGGCAGGGTCGAGCGAATCCGTGACGGGTCTGAAATGAGCGACGCGGGATCGCCTGCACGGCGCGGGCCCATGATTCTGGTAATTGTCCGATTGGTAACCCGGTCAACCGCATCGAGCACCTGCAACACCGAGAATCCGCTGCCGTAGCCGCAATTCATTGTCAGATTGCGATCAGGCTGCTGGATCAAAGCCTCCAGCGCGAGCACATGCGCAGCGGCGAGATCGGACACATGGATATAGTCGCGCACCCCGGTTCCATCGGGCGTATCGAAATCGGTCCCGAACACGCCAACCGAATCGCGCTTGCCCAGCGCTGCCTCGACCGCAACCTTAATCAGATGCGTTGCCCCGGCGGTTGATTGCCCGCTTCGCCCCTTCGGATCGGCACCCGCTACGTTGAAATAGCGCAAGGCGCAGAAATTGATGTCATGCGCAAAGGCGGTATCCTTGAGCATCTGCTCGGTCATCAGCTTTGACCAGCCATAGGGATTGATCGGCACTTGCGGCGTGGTTTCGGAAACCGGCGACACTTCGGGCACGCCATAGGTCGCTGCCGTCGAACTGAAAATGAAATGCGGCACACCAGCCTGCACCGCAGCATCGATCAATGCGCGGCTTTTGACCGTGTTGTTGTGATAATATTTGAGCGGGTTCTCGACCGATTCGGGCACGATAATCGACCCGGCAAAATGCATGATTGCGCCCGTCTTCTGCTCGGCAAAAATACGCGCGAGCAAGGTGCTGTCTTCAATATCACCTTCGTACAGCTGGACACCGCCCGGTATCGCAAAGCGAAAACCGGTGGTCAGATTATCGATTACGGCGACGTCCCAGCCGGCATCGCGCAGGGCCAGAACAGCATGGCTACCAATATAACCGGCGCCGCCGGTTACCAGAACGGAAGGTTTGGAGGGTGTCGTCATGCCGTTACGCTAGCATTTCCTTGCAACTGAATGGTTAACGCTGCGGATGAAAGCGCCATAATCGGGCTATTTCATAGCGCTGGCAACGCGGCAAGAGTGGCTGTAGAGTTACCTTAGGAGTTCGCATCATGAAAATCTTACATTGGGCGCTATGCGCCGCTGCTGCCGTTTCGCTATCCGCCTGTGTCGCCGGTCCGCGGGTCAATCCGGTCGAGGTCACCCGCTTTCATTCGGCGGGTGCCCAATTGGGTGCAGGCACGATTTTTATCGAAAGCGCGCCGGGATCTGCGGAAGACAGCGGAGCGGCCGAGCTTGCACCTTATAAGGCAGCCATTGCCGCCGAATTGGCCAAGCTTGGCTACCGCGAAGTGCCGCGTGCACAGGCCCAGCAAATCGCTCAAGTGCGGGTTGAACGCTATGTTTCCGAGCCCGCGCAAAAACAGAACCCGGTCAGCGTCGGACTTGGCGGATCGACCGGTTCCTACGGATCGGGGCTTGGCCTAGGTATCGGGATCAATCTGGGCGGCGGCAAACGCGAAATGCTCGGGACAGACCTGGGCGTAATGATTCGCGATGCCGCGAGCAGCAACGTGGTGTGGGAAGGCCGCGCCAGCATTTCCGTAAGCGATAATTCACAATTAGCATCTAGCGGAACAAACGCCGCTGCCATCGCCGACGCTCTGTTCCGCGAATTTCCGGGCAACAATGGCGAAACCGTAGAAGTAAGGGTCGCAAAGTGAGCAATATTCAAATCGATGCCGCGATTGATAGCGGAAACATCGAAGTCCTCTCGGTCGATGGCGCCACTGCGCGGCTGGCGGTCCGGCAGGATCATATGTCCGAGTTCAAACAATGGTTCCATTTCCGCGTAAGCGGCATGGCCGGGCGCGATATCGAGCTGAAGATCGACCGGATGAACGCCTCTGCCTATCCGGCAGGCTGGCCCAATTACAATGCGCGCGTCAGCGAAGACCGCGAATATTGGGGCACGGCAGAAACCGCATTCGACAAGGGTGAAGGCGAAGGCACGCTGACAATACGCTACACTCCCGCAAGCGACATCGCCTATTTCGCCTATTTTGCACCCTATTCGATGGAACGGCATCATGATCTGATCGCCGAAGCGGCCGCCTGCGAAGGCGTCAGCTATGAACGGCTCGGCGCAACGCTTGACGGTCAGCCGATCGACTATCTGCGGATGGGCGAGGGGCCCAAGCAAGTGTGGTTGACCGCGCGCCAACATCCGGGCGAAACTCAGGCCGAATGGTGGATGGAGGGCGCACTCGAATGTCTGACCGATCCTTCGGACACGCTCGCGCGCGTTCTGCGCCAGCAATGCACCTTTCATATCGTGCCCAATTGCAACCCCGATGGCTCGCGGCGCGGCCATTTGCGGACCAATGCAGCCGGAGTAAATCTCAACCGCGAATGGGCTGAACCCACCGCGGAAAGATCACCCGAGGTGCTCGCAGTTCGCGACAAGATGGATGCGACCGGGGTGGATTTTGCGATGGATATCCACGGCGACGAGGCGATACCTGCGGTGTTTCTGGCCGGATATGAGGGCATTCCCGATCTGACCGACGCACATCTGGCTGGCTTTACGACTTATCAGGCGATCCTCGAACGCCGCACGCCCGATTTCCAGACCCGTCTCGGTTATCCCAAAGCAGCACCAGGCAAAGCCAATCTGACCATGTGCACAACCCAGGTCGCCTACCGTTACAAATGCCCCGCAATGACTTTGGAAATGCCTTACAAAGACAATGACGATCATCCGGACGCGGAACAGAACTGGTCACCCGAAAGGTGCAAGGTTCTGGGCCGCGACTGTCTGGCAGCCTTGGCAGAATTTCTGGAAATTTAGCCGGCGGCGAGCCAGCGTTAGCTAGGCCAAACTCGCCGGACCGAAAGCCTCGGGCAGGAGCACGCTGAGTTTTACGCGCTTCACTTCGTTCGGCCCGACGCACAGCACTTCAGGATCAGTCCCGCCCAGTTGCGCCAGCTCGTTGAGCACCTGACGGCATCTGCCGCAGGGCGTGATCGGTTCCTCGCCCGGACCGGTCACCGCAACTGCGATCAATCCGCCGCGCACGCCGTCAGCCATCGCTTTCGACACGGCGACTGTCTCGGCACACAGCGCGAGACCGTAGCTGGCGTTTTCGATATTGGTGCCGGTCACCACGCTGCCATCGGCAAAGCGTAGCGCCGCACCCACCGCGAATTTGGAATAGGGTGAGTAGGAACCCAGCGCCGCCTCGTGCGCGGCGGCGATCAGATGCTGGTCGTCAATATCTGTCATAGACACTCCGTTCATGGCCGCGCCACCACCCACTGGATCGGTAGCTCTGCCGCATCGCTCCGCAGCGCCTCATTCGCGGTCCAGAACAGCCATGGCCGCCCTGCATAGTCGGGCGCAAACCGGGTCCGTTCGAGCCACAGATCACGCTCGATCATCTGGCTGATTTTATAGCGCGCCTGAAATTCGGGCGATAGTTTCATGATCAGGCGCTTGCCCGTGTGGTTTTCCACCTGGTTGATCAATGTGATTAACTCGCTTTCAACCGCCGCATCGGGCACGCGCTTTTCGCATTCATCGGCGGTGCGCGATAATTCGATCACCGGCGGCAACCATTGACCGCCGCGCGGAACCATCACGACGAAATTGGCTGTCTGACCATCGGCCATTACGCATGGATCGAACCGGTGGACCGCGCCCACTTCCAAACCTGCCGCCTTGGCGGCCTCGAGATTGCGCCCGAACCGCCCGTCTTTGGCCGACGCGCCATCGCTTGCAGCGAGATAGGCAAAGTCGGCGCCAAGCGCCTTCGCAGTGCGGAAATTGACCGCGCCATCCTTGGCGCTGACGTAGACACCCTGATCAGGAAAGGCGCTTTCATCGGGCGTCCAGTGCTGCGTATCCCACCAGAACCAGCCGCCGCCAAGCAGCGCGGCCAGGACAATAGATGCGAGCAAATAGCGCGCCCAGCCGACCGATTTCCGCCTGCGCGCCATGACCTCCTAGCGCCCCCTCAACCTTTGATGTGCAGGACGCAGATCAGCGTGAACAGACGCCGCGCGGTTGCAAAATCAGTATCGACCTTGCCCTCAAGCCGTTCGAGCAACAATTCTGCCGCGCCATTATGGACCCCGCGCCGCGCCATATCGATGGTCTCGATCTCGGCTGCGGTCGCCTTGCGGATAGCCTGATAATAGCTGTCACAAATCGCGAAATATTCGCGAATCGGACGCCGGAAGCGCGCGAGACCGAGGATGATCGTTTCGAGCGCCTCAACCTCCTTAGTCCCGATTGCCATCACCAGCCGCCCGTCCTGCACCGCAAGTTTGAGATGGTAGGGGCCATTATGGCCGTTTTCCGCCAGCCGAATCGGTTTGAAGCTGTTTTCCTCGACCAGATCGAACATTGCCACGCGGCGTTCCTGCTCGACATCGGCGCTGCGCCACAGGATCGTATCTTCATCAAGATCGATCTTGGCGATACGCCAATCGGAGGGAATTGTGCCTGACATGAAACCGCTTTCGCAGATGCGAAGGGGTTGCTGCAAGTCTTTCTGATTCCATCCCCGCTATCCACAGGTCAAGTGCGACAAACCAGCACTGTAAATTTGGCGTGGCCCCTTGCCATGGTGCAGTCAAACCGCCCAAAGAACGCTGATGGCCGATGTAGATTCACTTGACCGCAGCGACGCTGCAACCGACGTCCGAAAGGCTGAGGATAAGGCGCTTCCGCTTGGGCGCAGCCTGCCCGCCAATATCGAAGCAGAGGCTGCGTTTCTGGGCGCGGTACTGATCGACAACAAAGTGATCGAGGAACTGCCGACCCCGATTCGACCGGCGCATTTCTTCGAGCCGGTGCATCAGCGTGTTTATGACCGTATTCTGACCTTGCTGGACCGCAATGCGGTGGTCACCCCCGTCACACTCAAACCCTATTTCGAGGCTGATGAGGCGTTAAAAGAACTCGGCGGGATTACCTATCTCGCGCGGTTGACGGCTGACGGGCAAGGTCTGCTCGCCCCGCGCGAACTGGCCGAACAGATCTACGATCTGGCCTTGCTGCGCGAATTGGTCACCGTGGGCCGGACTTTGGTAGAGGGCGCGCTCGACACCTCGGAAGATGTTGCCCCGATGCAGCAGATTGAACAGGCGGAGGCATCCTTGTTCAAAGTCGCCGAAGGGGCGGCTGGGCAAAACGAGGCATCAACCTTCTCTGCCGCGTCGCACAAGGCACTCGGGATGATCGAAATGGCGATCAATTCGGGCGGCAATATTTCGGGCAAGACCACCGGCCTGACCAGCATCAACCAGAAAATCGGCGGCTTGCACGATTCGGATCTGATTATCCTCGCGGGTCGTCCGGGAATGGGCAAAACCTCGCTGGTGACCAATATCGGCTTCAATTGCGCGGACCGTTATCTGCGCGATATGGCCGACGGGATCGAGGATACGGTGGGCGCACCGGTCGCCTTCTTCAGCCTAGAAATGAGCGCCGACCAGCTGGCTACGCGCATCCTGTCCGAACAGGCCGGCATCTCGTCCGAGAAATTGCGCATGGGCAAAATCAGCCGCGAGGAATTCCAGCAATTGAGTTTTGCCAGCCAGCGGCTTGCCGAACTGCCGCTCTACATCGACGATACGCCCGCGCTCACGATTGCCGCGCTGCGTACCCGGGCAAGGCGGCTGAAGCGCAAACACAATATCGGGCTGATTATCGTTGATTACCTCCAGCTGCTGCAAGGGTCAGGCCGCGCCAATGACAACCGTGTCAATGAAATTTCGGAGATTAGCCGCGGCCTGAAAACACTCGCCAAGGAACTGGAAGTCCCGGTGATCGCGCTCTCCCAGCTAAGCCGTGCGGTCGAACAGCGCGAAGACAAGACGCCGATGCTGTCCGATCTGCGCGAATCCGGCTCGATCGAGCAGGACGCCGATATGGTTTGGTTCGTCTACCGTGAGGATTATTACGTCCAGTCGAAAGAACCCAAGCGTCCGATCGAAACCGATGACCAGAAAGTACATGAGGCCTACACCGCGTGGATGGCGCAGATGGAACAGGTGTTCGGGCTCGCCGAGTTGGTCGTTGCCAAACAGCGCCACGGCTCGACCGGCAAAGTGCGGATTAAGTTCGAGGCCAAGATCACCAAATTCTCCGACCTGGCCGATGATGATCCGCGCGCCAATTATGACAGTTCGCTGTAATCAACTGTCGTCATTGAGGCCGCGCGCTACGGTGTAATCGACTACCGATACCATCGACCAGCCAAACCACCATGTTAGCAAGGTCCACGGGCTGCGCCATTTGCGGTGGAGCGCGCGGGTGACCTCGATTGAGGCGGCTTCCATATCATCTACCAATTCGCGCATCCTGCTTGCAAGCGCGGCGTCTTCGAACCGGAACATCATTTCCAGATTGAGCCGGATCGACCGGTAGTCGAAATTGGCGCTGCCGAAATAGACAACATCATCGAGCACAATCAGCTTCATATGCAGTTTGCACGGTTGGAATTCGAAAATCCGCGCGCCGGCTCTCAGCGTTGCACCATAGGTCGCGCGCGCCGCCGACATGGTTGTTCTATTGTCTGATTTGCCCGCCATGATCAGCCGCGCCGTTCCGCGGCGGGCCAGCTTGCGGATCAACCGGCGGAAGCTGCGTGGGGGTGAGAAATAGGCCATCACCATGTCGAGCCGCGATGCTCTGATGAGGTCGTTTTTGACCTGTAGCGCCCAATTGTTGGGAGCTCTGGTCGGGCCGCCCAAAGTCAAGCTCACCGGCCCGTCGCGCGGAGACCACTCCTTGATCATTTTACGCATCGCGCGGTATTGCGCGCCGGGCGTTTCGGTCCAGTGGCTCAATTTCCCGTACCAATCCAACAAATCATCCACCACGGGGCCGGTCATCCGGCACCCCAGATCCTTCCAGCCATTGTCCGCCGGTCCGGTAAAATAGTGGTCCGACACATTGAAACCGCCGACTATGGCAATCGATTCGTCCGCAATGCAGATTTTCTGGTGGTTCCGGATCAGATAGCGGCGCGAGAATTTGGGGCTGAACACTGCATATTTCCCGCCATTGTCGATGATCGGCGCGAAAAAGCTGTCGGGCGCATCGGTGCCGAAACGGTCAACCAGCAAATGGACATCAACCCCTCGCCCGGCGGCGGCGGCCAGTGCATCGCGCACCTGAATGCCGGCGTGGTCTTGCTGGAACATATAATAGAACAGTTTGAGAGACTTTTGAGCGCCCTCAATCACCTCAACCAGCGCGGCAAGCCGGTCCACGCCAGCGGGATAAAACGTCAGTTCATGACCCTGCGCGGTCACCGAAAAGGGCTGTGGGTCGGCATATTGGACCGGATCATTCGGATCGGCGTTCGGCAATGTGGATTCCCTGTTGTTTGCGGCGGAAATGCCCCAAAGCACTCGCTGGTCGTCATATGCACCTGCATAGCCAATATGCCCGAAAACCCGCATAGTTCCACTATGCGCATTTCCTTGACTCTTGCACCGCTGCGACCTATCTGGCGCACTTTCCTGAAACACAAGTTTTATTGGAGTGCCCATGGCGCGCGTTACCGTCGAAGATTGCGTCGACAAGGTTCCCAACCGTTTTGACCTCGTCCTGCTTGCTTCTCAGCGCGCACGCGAGATTTCGGGCGGTGCAGAACTGACCATTGATCGTGACCGGGATAAGAACCCCGTCGTCGCTTTGCGCGAAATTGCAGAGCAGACCATCCGCCCCAAGGAGCTGAAAGAAAGCGTCATCACCAGCCTGCAGAAAATTCTGCCCGATGATGAAGACGAAGCCGATGAAGTCGGTTCGCTCAGCCAGTCGGCAGAAGCGCTGCGGATTACCGCTTCGGCGCCCGCCCGTTCGACTTCGATCGGTTCCGATTACGACGGCTAGGCAATTTTAACCGGCATCGCGCCGGACGTCCTTTTCCGGGACTTATAAAGGCCGCTCCTTGACGGGGCGGCCTTTTTGCATTTCTGCTGCTGGCAAAAGAGGGGTTTCGGGTTTCGCATGGCTGTTGTCGCCATCTACAGCATCAAAGGCGGCGTGGGTAAGACCACGCTGGCGGCCAACCTCGCCTATTGTGCTGCAACACATTCCGGCCACCGGACGGTGTTGTGGGACCTCGATCCTTCAAGCGGCGGTGGCTACCTGCTTGGTGCAGAGAGCCATCAACGGCTTCGGGCTGAATCCTTATTTACCATCGCCACTGATCCTGGGAAATTGCTGGTCAAAACCGCCTATGAAAGGCTCGGAGTGTTGCCAGCGGACGAAAGCATCCGCTCGATTGATATTATGCTGGCGCGCCCGGGGCGGCGTAAACATCTCGGGCGGATCATCAATGCCTTGTCGCGGGCGCATGATATGATCTTTCTCGACTGTCCACCCGCGATCAACGAACTCAGCCGCCAGATCCTGCAAGCCGCCGATGTGGTGATTGTGCCGCTGCCGCCCTCTCCGCTGTCGACGCGGGCGTTTCAGCGCGTGGCCAGCGAAGTGAAGCATATTGGCAAACGGCATCCGCCGATCCTGCCGGTTCTCTCAATGGTTGATCTGCGCCGCAATCTGCACCGCGAGGCGAAAAGTGCCGCGCCCGATTGGCCCATGATACCTTTCTCCAGCGCCGCCGAACAATGCGCGGTGCGGCAGCAGCCGGTTGGGGTTTTTGCGCGAAATTCGGACACAGCGCGAAGCATAGAACATCTGTGGCGCGCGATCGAAACCAAGGTGGCAAGCCAGAACAGTTAAAATCTTGAGGGCGCGCATTTTAGGAACAAGTAACTGTCCTGCACAAAAAAGGCCCCCCGTCGCGCGGGAGGCCTGATTTGTTCCGGCAATGCAATCCTGCGTTAGGCCCCTTGCGGGGCACCATCGCTCGAACCGCCGAATTTCTTCCCGGCTTTGGGAATCGACGACCCGCCAACCTGTTTGATTGTGCCATGGCCTTTGGGCTTATCGCTCCGTTCGAACGAACCTTTCTCGATCAGTTGGTCGATCTCCGCACCGGTCAGTGTTTCGAATTCAAGCATCGCTTGGGCAAGCAAATGCAGTTTGTCTTCCTGCGCCGTGAGGATGTCGGTTGCCCGCTTCAGCCCACCTTCGACCAATGATTTGATTTCGGCATCGATCAGCTTGTTGGTTTCAGCACCGGCCATCGTCCGCTGGGTCGAACCCATGCCGAGATAACCTTCCTGGCTTGCTTCATATTGCAGCGGTCCAAGCTTGTCCGACATACCCCATTTGGTCACCATATTGCGTGCCAGATCTGTCGCATATTGGATATCCGAAGAGGCACCGCTCGACACCTTATCGTGGCCAAAAATCAGCTCTTCGGCAACACGCCCGCCCATCGCAACCGCAAGATTGGCGTGCATTTTATCGCGGTGGTACGAATAATTGTCGCGTTCAGGCAGGCGCATGACCATACCCAGGGCGCGGCCGCGCGGAATGATGGTTGCCTTGTGGATCGGGTCCGACGCTTCCTCGTTCAATGACACCAAAGCATGGCCTGCCTCATGGTAGGCGGTCATCTTCTTCTCGTCATCAGTCATGACCATAGAGCGCCGTTCGGTGCCCATCATGACCTTATCCTTGGCGTCTTCGAATTCCTGCATCGCGACCAGCCGTTTGTTCCGGCGTGCAGCCAGCAAGGCAGCTTCGTTGACGAGGTTCGCCAGATCAGCACCCGAGAAACCGGGCGTGCCGCGCGCAATTATGCGCGGGTTGACGTCGGGCGCCAGCGGCACTTTCTTCATATGCACGCCGAGAATTTTCTCGCGGCCATCAATGTCGGGGATCGGCACCACGACCTGACGGTCAAACCGGCCCGGGCGCAGCAGCGCAGGGTCGAGCACATCGGGACGGTTGGTCGCCGCGATGATGATGATGCCTTCATTGGCCTCGAACCCGTCCATCTCGACCAGCAGCTGGTTGAGCGTCTGTTCGCGTTCATCGTTCGAATTGCCGATGCCATTGCCGCGGTGACGGCCAACGGCGTCGATTTCATCGATGAACACGATACACGGGGCGTTTTTCTTCGCCTGCTCGAACATATCGCGCACGCGGCTTGCGCCCACGCCGACGAACATTTCAACAAAGTCGGAACCCGATATGGTGAAGAACGGCACGCCCGCCTCACCCGCAATCGCGCGGGCAAGCAATGTC
>JBATLU010000301.1:0-7346 GCA_049289475.1 Pontixanthobacter sp.
AGCGCATTCACAAGCTTGAAGATGCAGGCGCGATCAGCAGCTATACTATCAATGTAGATCCCACCGTATTTGGACTCGGTGTCACTGCACATGTGCGATTGTGCGCTTTGCCGGGAGAGGCAAAGAGGGTGGCGCAGATGCTGATCGACACTCCGGAAATAGTTGAAGCGGATCATGTTACTGGCGAAGACTGCTTTGTGGCAAAAGCCGTGGTTCATGATGTGCAGGAATTGGAAGCCGTTATGGAGCGCTTCTTGACATTCTCCTCGGTCGATACCGCAATCATTCAGTCATCGACAGTGACTAAGCGCCTTCCAAAACTATAAAATTGCTTGTTTTTAGTTGTGTGAGTGAACTCCACGCTCAACCGCTCAGGACAATGATCGAGGTGCCAATGTCTCGATTATCTTGCAATCTCCCACCGTGCCATGTTGGCAAGCGCTGATTACGCGGTCTAACTCTGAGCGAAGCGTGGTCAGGTCGTCGATTTTCTGGTCAATTTTGGCAAGATGCCGGCTCGCAATATCATCAACGGCTTCACAGGATTGCTCTTTATCGTCCGACAGGGTGAGCAATTCCGACAGAGCTTTTAATGTGAACCCGAGATCACGGGCGCGGCGAATAAATGATAGTCTCGCCAGATGGTCGCTTCCATAGTCGCGATAGTTGGCGGTGGTCCTCGCCGCTAGCGGCAAGAGGCCAATTTTCTCGTAATAGCGGACGGTTTCCACCTTCGTTCCCGTTGCTTTTGCCAATGCTCCAATTTTCATCGCTTGACCCTATAGTTACTACAGGGTGCATAACTAACTGCGAATCGAAATAAGTCTAGGAAAAACAATGTCTGACAATTGCTGTGCCGACGCCACCGGGACCGGAGATGCGCTTAACGATAAGCGTTGGCGGCGTATCCTTTGGATTGCCCTCATCCTCAATGCCGCGATGTTTTTCATCGAAATGGGTGCTGGTGTTCAAGCGGACTCGCGCGCGCTCCAAGCTGATGCGCTCGATTTTTTCGGTGACGCTGCCAATTATGCGATCAGTCTTGGCGTGGCCGGTATGGCGCTGGCTTGGCGATCGCGGGCGGCCATGTTCAAGGGAATAACAATATTGCTGTTCGGTCTATTTGTAATGGGATCTGCATTATGGGCCTTTGCAAATGGCACGGCCCCGGTAGCAGAAACGATGGGCATCGTCGGAACCTTGGCGCTGCTAGTCAATGTGGGTGTGGCGTTTATGCTCTATCGCTACCGGGCAGGTGACGCGAATATGCGCTCCGTTTGGTTATGTTCGCGCAACGACGCCATCAGCAACGTCGCCGTCATTGCTGCTGCTTTGGGCGTGGCTGGCACGGGCAGTGCGTGGCCCGATCTGGGTGTGGCTGCAATCATGTCGGGCTTGGCAATTACCAGCGGGATTCAGATAATTTGGCAGGCGCGCGATGAATTAAAATTAGGCGCGGAACCAAACGTTTCGGTGGGAGAAGCCTGATGGTTGACGCTATCCCGCTTATTGCATTGGTCGTGATCTTCATTGCATCCTTGTGGCGCGGTCGTTCTGTATCGCGTTCTAGCGGAGACAATGCTTGGGCATTTGGATCAGCCAAGGGCAGGCAGAGATTGGCGGGCGCTGCCTTTGCAATCAGCATTATCATTCTCGCCGGTGCTGCTGCAATTGCAGCGCTAAACCCAGAAAGCACCTACGCGCCGATTGGCGCGCCAATCTCCATTGTGGGCGGAGCGATTGTCATTGTCGCGCAAATCCAGATGGGCCGTGCATGGCGGGTTGGTGTTCGCGAGGGCGATGCTCCGCTTTTCGTCCAGCATGGGCTTTTCCGCTTCAGCCGCAACCCGATTTTTGTCGGCATGATGCTCGTTGGGCTTGGTATTGCTGTGGCAGCGAATAACTGGTGGGCTTGGATTGCATTGCTAGCATTTGTTCTTGCTTGCCGCGAGCAAGTAAGGATTGAAGAGGCGCATCTAAACGATAGCTTTGGAGGAGCATATATCAGTTTCAAGAATGATGTTCCGCGCTGGATTGGAATTCCCAAATGACCGTGGACTTTTGGTCAACACTCCTCTTTTCTGTACCGCTGGTCTCAGTAAGCATCATTCTGATCTTGTCGCTCTTTGCCACAATGCGAGAAGGTTTTCAGTTTTGGCCGCCACCGGAACGGAAAAGCTGGCAGCATCGCAGTTTCCTGATTTTGTTTAGGTGTTTCGTTTATCCGCTTATAGTTTTGTCCGCGTTGGAGTTTGATATTGGCGACTCAGCGATGCGCTATGCCGCCATTGTGATTGGTATTGTTCTACTTTTTGCCGGTTTTGGTCTGGCAATTCGGATTACACTGCAAATGGGTTGGCGCAACGCATTTGGGGAAAAGCGCGGTCTGGTAACAGACGGGTATTTCTCCAGAAGCCGCAACCCGGTTTATGTCGCTACTTGGCTCGGGCTTATCGGTTGGGCGGTGGTCGCAAATTCTGTTCTGGTTTCAATACTTCTTGGGTTTTGGGCTGCACTCTACCTGTTTGCGCCGCTTTTCGAGGAACCCTGGCTGGAGGAAATGTATGGTGACGAGTTTCGAGCATATAAAGAGCGAGTCCGTAGGTTCTTCTGAACATGACGCAATTTCTTCGGTCAGTTTTGAGCAAGTGCTTCGTGGAACCAGTCAAGCGTCGCTGATCGCGATTGCAATCGTACTCACCAACCACGGCGTGTAAGCTAATGATATTACATGTCTAATTGCAAAGAATATTAGGAATGCTGTTTGAAACTACTTGATGAGTTACCGAGATAATGCAATGGGGATCACGATGAATGAACGCAGCAGCATAAACAGAAAAACGTCAGGGCTCTTTCGCCTTATGGCGGTTTTGCTCGTTCTGATTATGTCCAGTATGACTGTTGCTGAAGCGGCTGAATGCGCGAGTGATCCGCAATCGGCAGAACTCTTGTTGGTTTCCGATACCGGAAACTCTGATGAAGTTCCTTCCCAAAATGATGCGAATGATCACGGTGTGTGCCCGCATGGGCATTGCCATAGCGCCCATCAGTCTGTCTTCCCCAATTCGGACGGCGGCGTTGAGGTCACTTCATCCAGTCTAATATTTCAGCCTGGCGATGATTCTATCGCCCCGTCTCGTGGTCCATTCGGCTTGATAAGACCCCCTCGCGCCTAACTGATATTGCTCCCACCAGATTGGTGGCATTGATTCAGTTTAAGCTAGGGAATCCCAGAAATGTTTAAGAGATTGGCGCGTTTGCGCCTGTGTGCAGCGACGATACTCGTCGTGAGCACCAGCACTGCCGTATATGCTCAGGATCAAAGCGTCAGTTTAGATGAAGCGTTGGTGCGTGCAGGCGCAGAATCGCCCGCCGTGCAAGTTTCCCAAGCAGAAATTGATGTCGCGCGTGGAAATCAAAAGCAAGCAAACCTCGGGCCTAATCCTGAGATCTCTGTCGAAGTTGAAAACATCGCCGGGACCGGGGTATTTAGAGGCCTGCGGTCAACCGAATATACAGTTTCTGTTGGGCAACGATTGGAGCTTGGTGGTAAACGCGGTGCCAGAACACGTGCGGCGAAGGCTCAAACAAGCCTCGCGGAAATAGAAGCTGCAATTTCTAAAGCCGAATTAGCCAGTTCTGTGCGACTGGCATATACAGAAGCAGTTGCCGCTCAGAACCGGCTTGACTTAGCAACACGCGTCGTCGGTCGGAACCGGGAACTGGCAAGAATTGCCAGGATCCTCGTTGAAACTGGCCGTGACCCACCACTTAGAGCTTTACGCGCAGATGCTGCGCTAGGCGAAGCAGAAGCGGCACTCGAAGCTGCAAGAGCCGACGAATATTCCGCCAGATTATCGCTCGCATCACTCTGGGGTTCACAAACACCGCCCGAGCATGTTGCACCATTTTGGTTGAGCGGCAGCAACGTAGAGTTTGAGGCTGATTTGTCTCAATCACTACAGATTCAATTTGTGGAGGCGAACCGGAGCGCCGCCAGTGCGATTGTGTCACGCGAACGCGCAAATGCTGTTCCAGATTTAACGCTTAGTGGCGGTGCGAGGCGTTTTGAGGAAAGCGGCGATACCGCCTTTGTATTGGGCGCTTCGATTTCCATACCTTTTGGAAATCGCAATCAGGGTAGCATTCAGGCGGCAGAAGCGAGCGTTCGAGCAGCTGAGGCACGAAGAGAACTGCGTTTGGTTGCGATCAATCGTGAATATAACATTGCTAGAAATCAACTGGGGGCTACCCAAAGCCGGGTTGAAACTTTGGACAGCCGAACACTACCGCAGGCTGAAGAAGCACTGAGACTGGCCCAATTGGGATATCAGTCCGGCAAATTCACCCTGTTGGATGTCTTGGACGCTGCATCGGCCAGAGATGCGGCTGAACTCAGCCTCTTGGAAGCCAAGGTAACACGAGCGGAAGCAGTGATAACGCTGCTGAGATTGGCTGCCAAATAGATGAGAAAACTGGACACAGATCACGCCTTAATAATAGCTGGCATCTTGGTCATGCTGGTCGTTTTGGCTGGCCTATTCCTGGTTACATCAACGCCGGCAGCTGAGTCAGATCGTCGCGCTACCGCAACCAATATTGCGGGTGCCAGCAACTCTCCAGATAACAAGAATTTGACCCACGATCGGTCACTAAATTCGAATAGGGGTCTATAACATGAACAACAAGAAATGGATCATGATCGCAGGCTTAGTCATCGCGCTTGCGGTTGTGCTGGGAGTTGCTTTCAATGGCTATACCAGTGGTAGCGCCGAAAAGCAGGACGCAGCCAGTCTGGCGGAAGAAAATCATTCCGAGGAAGAGGGCGTCGTCGAAATGACAAAAGAACAGCTGCGCGCCTCTAATATCGAAATATTTGATGTGGTTCCAAGTTCACTTGATGCCGAGATTATCGCGCAAGGCAGCGTCGCGCCGTCTCCGCAAGGGCAGGCCATATTAAGTGCGGGTGCTGAAGGTAGAGTAACCAGCATCAAAAAGAGACTGGGAGATGCGGTTCGGCGCGGCGAGACCGTGGCCACAATAGAAAGCCGAGAGGCTGCTGCAATCAGTTCCGAGGTTACATCGGCAGCGTCCCGTGCCGCGTTGGCACGATCTCAGCTCGCCAGAGAGCAGCGACTCTATGATGAGAAAATCACCGCACGGGCTGACCTTGAAACTGCGAGAGCGGAAAATCAGCAGGCTGCCGCCGAAGCAAGAAGAGCAAGTCAGGCCGCCGCCGCGTCAGGTGTCAATGGACGCTTCATTTCCGTGCGTTCACCAATCGGCGGCCGAATAACGTCAAGTCCGGCAATTCTGGGCTCGTATGTGACTGCGCAGGATGAACTATTTCGGATCGCTAATCCGAACCTTATTCAAATTGAAGCGGCAGTTCCCGCAGAAGATGCGCGCAAGATCAGCACCGGAGCAGCGGCCATGATTGAGACGCCGGAAGGTGAAATTTCGGCGCGGGTACTAGCAGTCACGCCAGCTGCTGATCCGGAAAACAGAGCTGCGATTGTCGTGCTTGCTCCTGCTTCAGGCGCCAAACTCGTTCCCGGTGAATATGTCCGAGTACGAATACTTCAGCAGGCAGCAAGTTCTCAGTCTACGGCATTGATTGTTCCCGCAGAAGCCGTCCAATCGGTCGAGGGACGCAGCGTCGTCTTTATTAAAACAAAGTCTGGCTTCCGTGCACGGCCCGTAACGACCGGAGCAAAAAGCGGCGGTAGAATTGAGATTGTCGACGGTCTCAAGGCGGGTGAACAAATCGCCGGTAAAAATGCCTTTCTCCTAAAATCTGAACTCGGGCGCGGAGAGGCAGAACATTGATTAAACTAGTCCAATTGGAGCAACCGCTATGATTGCGCGTCTCGTCGAAATGTCCGTTCGCAACCGGTATCTCACCGTATTGTTCCTTGCTGCCGTCGCGGCATTCGGAGTGTATAATCTGGTGAACCTGCCAATTGATGCTGTGCCTGACATCACCAATAATCAGGTTCAGATCAATACTGTCGATCCTTCCCTGTCGCCGCTCGATATTGAACGCCTGGTGACTTACCCTGTCGAAACATCGCTCGCGGGCATTCCCGGTCTACAGACAACACGGTCCATTTCACGCAACGGTTTCTCGCAGGTTACGGCAATATTCGACGATAGCGCCGATATCTACTTTGTTCGTCAGCAGGTTGCCGAAAGGTTGACCACTGTTCGCAACAGCTTGCCGGCCACGGCCGAACCAGCAATGGGGCCGGTATCGACAGGGCTTGGCGAGGTTTTGATGTGGACGGTCAGCTACGAGCCGTTTGAAAAAGGAAAAGCTGCGGGTGGTCCTGGCTGGCAATCCGATGGTTCATATCTGACGCCCGAAGGCGAGCGTCTGACGGATGAAGTCTCAAAGGCGGCTTATCTGCGTACTCTTCAAGACTGGGTGATTGGGCCACAATTGCGCAACGTCCAAGGCATCGCTGGAGTCGACTCGATTGGTGGTTATGCCAAACAGTTTGTTGTCACCCCTTCGGCGGCGCGGCTTTCTTCCTACGGAATCGGGTTTGATGATCTTTCGGAAGCACTGGAAAGGATCAACCTTTCCGTTGGCGCAAACTTTGTCGAACGCGGCGGAGAGGCATTTCTGGTGCGGGCAGATGCACGACTCAAATCACTGGAAGAAATTGAAAACTCCATAATTGCGAGGCGCGAGGGTATACCCGTTCGCGTTCGTGACGTTGCATCGGTCAGCAATGGCGGTGATTTGCGAACCGGCGCGGCAACCGAGAATGGCGAAGAAGTGGTTGTTGGGACCGCGTTGATGTTGCTTGGCGAAAATAGCCGTGCGGTCGCGGAATCCACGGGCAACAGGCTTGCGGAAGTCGCCAAGACCATGCCTCCCAACGTGAAATTAGAGGTAGTTCTTGATCGTTCGAAGCTGGTCAATGCGACCATTAGTACGGTTCAAAAAAACCTGACTGAAGGAGCCTTGCTGGTTATCGTCGCGCTATTTCTTCTTCTTGGTAACTTCAGGGCGGCTTTGATTACTGCGCTCGTCATTCCAATTTCATTTGTGATGATGGCAATCGGCATGAATCGATTTGGCGTTTCGGGAAATCTCATGAGCTTGGGCGCTCTTGATTTCGGCTTGATCGTTGACGGCAGTGTTATCATCGTGGAAAATTTTCTGCGCCGGATGGCAGGCCGGCAACATGAAGAAGGGCGACTTCTGTCTCTAGGCGAACGACTGGAAGAAGTGATCGCATCAACAAGAGAAATGATCAGGCCTTCGCTATTTGGCCAGGCGATCATTTTGCTGGTTTTCGTGCCATTGCTCACCTTCCAGGGTGTTGAAGGAAAGA
>JBATLU010000302.1:0-9458 GCA_049289475.1 Pontixanthobacter sp.
CGTCCCAGCTGAATCCAACAACGACGCTGAACCATGAAGAAAGGTAAGACGATGAAGAAATTGACACAGCTACTGAGTGCCACGCTGATTTTCGCAGCCCCCTTGCCAGCATTTGCCCAAGGCATGCCCGTCCATGACAGCGCCAGCCTGATCCAGCAGATCAATACCGTTCGTCAAGCCTTGCAAATGGTGGAGCAAGGCAAAGAGCAAATTGCCGAAGCGCAAAAGCTCTATCAGGACTTGAACAAGCTCACCGATATTCCGGCATTAGCCCAGCAGCTCAAAACCGATGCGCTGCGCGAGCTTGATACATCAACCAGTTCGCTTGAAGGGTTCGGAAATGGCGATCTTAATGTTGTTGGCGCAGGGCGCGCGAAGGCCGATGAAGTCTATCGCGGACTTCTTGACCGGCTTGGCCTCGCAGGCTCGGAGCAGTCGCGCGCGGCCTTCGATCTTAATGCGCGCAACATTGGTATCAACGCCGGCCTTGCAGAAAATGTCGGCTCCGCCGTTACTTCGCGGGCGCAAGGGCTCGACCAACTGCGCACACGTTTGGCGACCGCATCCACAGCCAAGGAAGTTGCTGATCTGACCGCGCGGTTGCAACTGGAATCTGCCGCCATGCAAAATGACCAGCTGCGCTTGCAGGCCATCGCTTTGCAGCAACAAGCACAGGAACGCGCTCGCGCTGCCGAGGCCCAAGCTGCCTTGGCACAAAAGCTTGATGAAGCAAGCCGCTACTACCGGGGACAATAACCATGCGGGCTGCACCCCTGACGATCCTGATGTTGCTCGCGGGGTGCGCCGCGTCTGAGACTTCGGACGGCACGGACAGCGATATGCCAGCCAGAAGTTGGAAATATTACGCCGCAAACCCTGCCGAGATTGATCCGATGCAGGAAATTTGCCGCCGGTGGGCAGGCTCGAATGCCCCTGCGAGCGCGCAGCCTGCGGTAGTCACGACCAACTGCCGCGCAGCCGCATTCGCCAAGTCACAGCTTCAACTGACCCAATAGAAACAAGCCAAAAGGACCAATTGCCGAGATGGATTTTAGCGATCATGTTTTTACCACGATGTTTGAGGCGCTTAATTCCGCCTTGGGCGCGATCGTCGGTAAATATGCTGCTATTATCGGCATTGTATCGCCTGCGCTGCGTATCGGTATCGTGATTTATATTTCGCTGCTCGGTTACGCGATTATGCGCGGCGCTGTGCAATATCCGTTCCGCGAATATGCCTATCGCGGCTGTCAGCTTGCGTTCCTCTATTTTGCCGTAACCTCGCTTTACGGAACCCAGATCGGCATGTTTGCGCTTGGCGGCCTGCCAAGCCAGTTCGCAACGGCTCTCGGCGGCGCAGATGTGGGCGGTCTTGGCGGTTTTTATGACAAGCTGGCAGGCACCGGCTTTGAAACCGCTAACACTATGCGCAAGATCGCAGCCAATTATCAGGAAACTCAAGGCACGCTTCCCGATATCGGCTATGCCGTCTTTTCGGGCTTTCTGGTGGTGATGGTGATCGTCGCCACGCTGCTTTGCGCCGCTATCGGCTTTGTCATCAGCGCGTTTGGACTGTTTGCACTGGCTTTGTTATCGGTGGTCGGCCCGCTCTTTGTCGCGGCACTCCTGTTTGAGTCCACGCGCGGATATTTCTTTGCCTGGCTGGGCGCGTGCATCAATTATCTGATGCTGATCGTCTTCGCGCTCGTTCTGACGCTGTTTCTTACCCAGACCGGCGAAGCAATCATCGCCACAATTTCAGAAAATGACGAAATCGGGATGGCCGCGATTAAAGCTCTGGCCTTCTACGCGCTCGGCTTTTTCTTCTTCCTGCAAATTCCCATGCTCGCCGCATCGCTCGGCGGCGGCGGCCCTGCCCTCGCCAACCAGTTCGCATCGGCAATCGCAGCAGCAGGCGGGTTCGTTGTCGGACGCGGCGCGACCGGAGCGCAGGCAACAAGCCGCGCCATCGAACGCGGTTTCGCGCGCGGCATCGCAAGAATGCGGACATCAGGTTCGGTCAGTCGCGGAACAAATTGAGGAGCAAATTATGCGTAAACAAATCATGGCTCTGATTGCCGCCTTGGCAATCTCGATACCTGCCAGCCCTATTGTAGCTGCACCAAAGTCGCCCAAGCTCTCAAAGTGCGACGGTAAGAAGCGCAGGCCAGCCAACCCTTACGGCTCGATACTGCCGACAGTCGATCCCGAGACTGGCACGTCAACGCCTGCAGGGCAGCCGTCTGGTAATGAACCGGGCGAAGAACCGAAACGTGAAGGTGTTGAAGTATTCCCGAGCAAATCATCTACGCTCCCAAAACCCGCAACAAGGCCCGGCGCCAAAACCCAACCCATAGTCCCACCTATCAGCAGCGCGCCGTCAAAGCGCGTGCATCAAAGTTGCTGAGCGATGGCTGGCGGCGTCACCGATAGAGATGATCTCAAAGCCTATTTTGCGGAAAGCGCAAGCTGGGACCACGACCGCTTTGTTGCAGCGCGGCGTTCAAAACGGCTCGCGTGGATAATTGCTTCGATTGCCAGCGGTCTTGCGATTACGGGCGTGGCTGCTGTTGCGATGCTGACGCCGCTTAAGACGGTCGCGCCCTATGTCATCACTGTCGACAAGGCGACCGGCGCGAGTGAGATTACCGCGCAGATGTCGGGCGATAATCAGATCACCTACAACGAAGCTGTCGCCAAATATTTTCTCGCCGATTATGTCCGCAACCGCGAGGGCTGGATACCGCAAGCACGCAAAGAGTTTTTTGAGGGTGTGCTGGCGATGTCATCACGCGAGGAACAGGCACGCTGGACCGCCTTCTATAGCAAAGACAATGCAAGCTCGCCGCAGAACGTCTTTACCGATCTCGATACGGTATTCATCGCGGTCAAATCGGTCACATTCGTATCCAAGAACGTAGCGCAAATACGCTTTACTAAATCGCTCCAGCAAGGGTCGCGCGTCACTGACACGCAGGCCATCGCAACCGTGACCTACGATACCACGGACACGCCAACTACCGAACAGCAACGGTTCAAAAATCCGTTGGGGCTGGAAGTGCAAACCTACCGCGCTGATCTGGAGGTCACACCATGAAAAATCTAAGAAACTTCTCCCTATTGGCGCTGCTGTTTAGCGGATCACCATTAATGGCTGGCGAAACCCCTCAGCCAACGGCGCAAGACAACCGAATCCGCGAAGTCATCTATGACGAAAATCAGGTCTTCCGTATTGTCGGAGTTTTTCGGTCGGCAACGCAGATCGTATTTTCTCCGGGCGAACGTGTCGAGCATGTCGCGCTCGGCGACACAATATCCTGGGAAGTTGCCCCGGCTGAAAATTCACTGTTCATCAAACCTCGCGAGCGCGCAGGGCCGACTAACCTTATCGTCATAACCCGCTCAAATGCAGGTAGCCGCACCTATACTTTCGAGCTGAGCGCACGCAGGGGAGCCATTCGAGAAAGAACACCGGATACCTTCTTTAAGGTAGCCTTCCGCTATCCGCGCGAAGAGGCAGCAGCGGCGCAAGCTGCTGCAACGCAGGCAGCATATACTCAGGCAGTAGCGCTCCAATCCGGAGCAATCCGTTCGGCGCTTGATCTTGGTGTTCTAGAAGGCACTCGCAATCTAAAATACAGTGTTCAGGGATCATCGGAAATCCAGCCTTCCGAAATTACCGACAACGGGCAATTTACCGCCCTGCGTTTTCCGAACCAGCGCGAATTACCTGCAATATTCGCAATCAATCCCGACGGTAGCGAAAGCATCGTTCCGTTTGATGTTCGCGATGAATTTGTGGTGGTGCACGGCGTGTTTGCGCAGCTCCGCTTGCGGCGCGGCAAGAAGGTGCTGTGCATCTTCAATGACGCACCCGATTTTTATGGACGCGATCCCAAAACCGGCACGGCGTCAAGCATTGTCGAGCGCACAGATGACGGGGAGTCAAATTGATGGCCGATACAGCAAATGACGTCGGAGCTGCTGAGCGCGCTAAAGTCGATCAAACCCCTGACCCAGACGAAATTGACCGCAGCCCGGCGGGCGAACGCGGTAGTAAAATGCCGTCTATCCCCGGCACGGTGATGGACCCGAAAAAGATGATCGGCTTTGCCGCCGCCGCTGGTGCGCTTATGTTTACGGTACTGGCACTTGGAACCGGGCTAACCGGCAATTCAGAATTGCCGCCCTTAAAACCAAAACCGGCTCTCGAAGCCGCAGACTATGATCCAGCAACGGTCATTGCACCAACGCTCGCAGAAGCTGGAACCGATCCCAATGCGCCTATTCCATTGGGGGAACCGGTTGTTCCTGCTATTGGCGAGCAGCCACAATATTCGCAAGGCCAAGCACCGGCTACAGTGCAACAGCGTCAGCAATCCCCAGCCGAGGCGCTGCGCGAAGCTGCGCGCCGATCCACGCTGATTGCCTATGGCGGCGAACGCGCCAGTGGAGGCAGTGCAGCCAACTATGGCGCGGCGGGAAATGGAGCAAGCCCTGGAGAAGCTTCGCCACGGCAATCCACCAACCTTGATACGCTCCGCCGCGCATCGGTCATCGGGCAGGCTCAGGCCCGGACGCTTCCCGACCGGAATTTTCTGATTACGGCAGGAAGTTTCATCCCGTGCGTTCTGCAGACCGCGATGGATTCCAGTCAGCCCGGCTATGTGAGCTGTATTGTTCCGCGCAATGTATATTCCGACAATGGCCGGGTCGTTCTTTTGGAAAAAGGCACGAAAATCTTTGGCGAATATCAAGGCGGCCTCAATCGGGGTCAATACCGCTTGTTTGTCCTCTGGACGCGCGCAGTGACACCGCGCGGCATCGCGATTGATGTCGGCTCGCCGGCAACCGACGCACTTGGTCGCGGCGGTGTAGACGGTAAAGTCGAGAATTTTTTCTGGAAACGATTTGGCACCGCTTTGCTTTTTAGTCTTGTTGAGGATGCAGCAACCGTTGGCGCAGAAGCGGTCGGCAACAATGGTTCGAACACAACCCGTGTTCCATCTGACGCAGCCTCCACCGTCTTGCAGCAGAATGGCGACATCAAGCCGGTCCTGCGCAAAAATCAGGGTGAGGATGTTGGAATAACCGTCGCACAGGACTTCGATTTCTCGACCGTTTACGGCCTTGCGCTTAAATAATGGCCGCGCCGGGTAAAAACACCGCTGTTCTGGATAGCGTGACCCAGCCTTTAGCTAAATATCTGGATGATCCGAGCGTCACCGAACTGGTTATCAATCTTCCCGGTGAGGTCGGCATTGAGCGGGGCGGACGCTGGACATGGGAAAATGAGCCATCGCTCGATTTCAAGACGCTGATGGCGCTGGCAACTGCTGCAGCGGCCTATACAGCGCAGGATATTACTCGCGAAAATCCGATAGTTTCAACCATCTTTCCAAGCGGTGAGCGGGTGCAAATCATTGTCCCGCCGGTTGTCCCTGATGAAACGGTCTCAATCACCATTCGCAAACCATCAAGCGTGTCCATGACACTGGACGATTTCGAGGCAGCGGGCTTGTTCAAACACACTCGGATTGCTGAAAAAAAGGTCAGCCAGCATGAGTTAGACTTACTCACACTGCTGCGCGCAGGTCATCATGTCGAATTCTTCGATGCTGCGATCAAAGCAAAGCTGAACATTCTCATCTCGGGCGCAACAGGCTCTGGCAAAACCACATTTTCCAAGGGATTGATTCAGCTGATCCCTTCCGAAGAACGGCTCCTAACCATCGAAGACACGCGCGAATTGATCGTTCCCCAAAAGAATGTCGTGCACATGCTCTATGCGAAGGACGGGCAAGGCACCGCCAATGTTACTGCCAAGCATTTGCTGGAAAGCGCGCTCAGGATGCGCCCTGATCGTATCTTGCTTCAGGAGCTGCGGGATGGAACAGCCTTCTTTTACCTGCGCAACGTCAATTCAGGGCATCCAGGATCGATCACCACCATCCATGCCGATTCCGCCGAACTGGCGTTCGAGCAGCTGACTTTGCTGGTCAAGGAAAGCGAAGGCGGCTCCGATCTCGCCCGCGACGATATTCGCGCGCTTCTCAAGATGCTTGTGGATTGCGTTGTCCAGATCAAAAAGACTGACGGCAAATTTCGGGTAACGGAGATCTATTATGACCCAGAAGGCAGGCACGCCGCCTGACGGCGGGGCGTTAAGATTACTAATCGGAATCCCGTTCGGGCTGCTCATTGCACTCGCCATTGCGAGCATGATTGGGTGGCTTATTCTAGGTCTGCCCGTCACTGCTTATGATCCGCTCAAAATTCCCCAGTTCATCTGGTATTATCGCGGCGATCCGCAAGTCGTCCGGGCGATGGCGGGTGGTTTGATCGGCGGGGGCTTGCTCCTGATTGGCCTAATCTATGCACTTTGGGCGCGCGGTGCGCCGCTGCATGGAGCTGCGCGCTTTGCCCGTGACAGCGAGGTCAAGCGACACGGCTTTCGCGCCCGCTCCGGTATCGTCCTCGGCCGCAAAGGCGGACGCTTCCTGACCTTTGGTGGGAGCGAGCATGTCATCGTCGAAGCTCCAACCCGCTCGGGTAAAGGCACCGGTATTGTCATTCCCAACCTGCTGACATGGCAAGGTTCCGTTGTTGTCCTCGATGTGAAACGCGAAAATTACGACGCCAGTGCGGGGTTTCGCGCCCATTATGGTCAGGACGTGTATCTTTTCAATCCGACCGACCGCGAAGGTTGCACTGCCCGTTACAATCCGCTGGCCTACATCAACCGCGATGATCCCGATGATGTCATTATCGAATTGCAAAAGATTGCAACAATGCTGTTTGTAGCGCCCGACCACGGCGAAGCCTTTTGGGCCAACGGCGCACGGACCGGATTTGCAGGCGTAGGAGCATGGATCGCCGAAACCAGCGACGAGCCTCTAACGATGGGCGCAATCTATCGCCATTTGAACCAAGGCGACGCGCGCGGCTTTTTCCAAAAGGAACTGAACAATCCCAGTGTGAAGCTATCCGTCGGATGCAGGACCGCGCTTGCTGATTTTGCTGGTGGTTCAGACAATAGCTTTGCCGATGTCAAGAAAACGATCACAAATATCCTCGGTCTGTGGCTCAACCCCTTGGTTGATGCTGCAACCGCAGCAAGCGACTTTGATCTTCGCCAGCTTCGCAAACGTCCTATTTCAATATATCTCGGCGTATCACCCGATGAACTGGACCGCATAGCCCCGCTCTACAATCTCCTGTTCCAGCAGCTTATTGACCTCAACGTGCGAGAACTACCGGGTGAGACCACGCCGATACCAGTGCTGGTCATCCTTGATGAATTTGCGCGGCTTGGCCGCGCATCGGTGATTGCCAGCGCCTTTTCCTATGTCGCAGGTTACGGGATCAGGCTCCTTCCGGTCATTCAGTCGCGCTCGCAACTGCGCGGTGTCTACGGCGAGCATGTCGCCGATGAAATCGTCGCCAATTGCGGCGTCGAAGTGGCGTTTACGCCAAAAGAACTGCGCGTCGCCAACGATCTGTCCGAACGTATCGGTTATGTGGGACAAGGCAGCATTACCAAATCGCTCACCATCAACGGATTACTCGCCAACCGTTCAAAATCTATTTCAGAACAACGCCGCGCTCTGATGCTACCGCAGGAACTGATGCAATTTTCAGCGGACAAGTTGATTCTGCTGCGTGGCGGCATTCCGCCAATCGTCGGCTCGAAGATCGCCTATTTTAGCAGCCGCTTCTTCAAACGCCGCGCATTCCCCCCGCCGATAGTCCCACTCGCTCCCAAACAGATCCAAGTTAGCAAGATTGCGGCACCATTCCGGGACATGACTGAGGCGGAAGCAGCCGGACACGATACGCGGCCATTGAGGCAGGAAGACATAATGACCCAAGACTGCCCAAGTTTCTTTGCTGATACGATGACGCTGGTTCGCAATGGTGAAGTAAAAGGAATTATTGAGCAGGGGAACGAAAATGGTTGATAAACCCGAAGATGACTCCTCTTCCCAAAGAGACAGCGCTGCCAAATCAAATGCTGACCGGTCCAAATTGAAGGCTGACAAAACGACGCCGAAAAAGCCCAAGCGAAAAGCCGAGAAGCCTACGATTACTGATGATCTGACAGGACGATTCCTGCGCATCGGCAACAAAATTTACAGAACTTCGGACGATAAAACGCCGCTAGTCCGTTTGGAGCCTGACCGCCTCAAGACCAATAACATTGATGCCCTGCCTGACATATTGCGGATTGCCAAAGCTAATGGATGGACTTCTGTAAGGATCAACGGCGGGGACAAATTTAAGAAAGCCGCATTCCTTGCCGCTGCCGCGCAAGGGCTGACGGTCGAAAATTACAAACCGTCCAAAATTGTTCGTGCCGAAGCTGAGCGATTACAAGCACGTATTGCGAAGCGCGAGAAGCGGCGTGAAGGCAAAAAACCGAATAGCAAATCATTAGAAGCCGCGAATGAAACAATAACATTCAAAACCCTTTCTGATCGCTTCTTAAAACAGTCTCATGAGGAAAACGCGCGTGACCCAGAGCTAAGGCGCGCCCAGAGCCTTGTCGCCCAAACCATCTCGATCACACGAGCAAAATATCCTGATGATCCGGCAAAAGCATCAAAGGAAGTTGAAGCGAAACGTCAGGATGTTGCCCAGCGCATCGCCAGCGGAGATAGTATCGCCGCCATTCAGGTCCGCAACCAGCAGGCCCAGCGCGTGCGCGAAATCACCCAAGATCAGACAATGAAAAAAGACGGCAGGACACGTTAAAATCTTCTGGGTGAAGGCTCACGCGACTGTTCTGGTTTCTTACGCTCAATGCCCAAATTTCGAGCATGATGTGCAGCAAAGATTTCCGGCGTTGCATTCATATCGGGATGCTTATCAAGGAATTTACGAACATCGTCTGCTAAAGCCTGATCCTCGGATTGTCCGGTTGCTCCGAGCGCCGCAGCAGCTTGCCCATAAGCATCGCGTATCTTCTGCCAGCGCGTTTTTCCTTTGGCGATAAACGGTGGAAGATCTGATTGGCCGCGTGCAACAGCAACCGCCTGTTCGTTAGTGCGCCGGTCTGCATCTGTCATTGCCGGGCTCGCCCCGCTTGCCAATCGGGCGCGCAATTTGACGAGCGCTATACTCGACCCGGCAATTCCGCGACCCCGCGCCCGTCTTGGCGTTGCTTCGGCGGCAACACCGCGCGCTCGCAGTTCATGGGCAAATCGCTCACGAAATCGGCTAAGCTGAGCAGGACGCGGATTAAATCTAATGCGATCCAGGCCCTCGGCCTGCACAGTCAGATGGACATGCGGACGCGGGGTATCTGTGTGCAATGCTAGGACATAATCATGATTGTCGCTCAGCTCACTGTGGGCAAGCGCACGGACAGCTCCCAACACCTTTTCGGGGTCGGTTCCCGCTGGCATCGAAAATACCAATGACACCGATGATACGGTTGGCCGCGACCGCCATTGCAG
>JBATLU010000303.1:0-1926 GCA_049289475.1 Pontixanthobacter sp.
GTTTGAAGCAATGGGCGGCGGGTTCACCTGGGGCGCTTCGCTGGTGCGCATTTAGCGGCAGCGTTTTCCACCGGGAAAGATTTGCCCAAATTCGAATTATTGGCTACAAAAGTAATCAGTTACACCAAATCTGGGTCGCGCCAGAGAGGAGTGGGCGAATGTCACGATCAGTAAGTACACTGACAAGGGCGGATCTCGCAGAGACAATCAACCGGAAAATGGGCCTTTCCCGGGCGGAATCGCTTGACCTTGTTGAATCGATTCTTGCGCATATGACCGAGGCCATGTCGGGCGGTGAAAATGTAAAAATTTCCGGTTTCGGGAGCTTCATATTGCGCGACAAGAAAGAACGCATTGGACGCAATCCGAAGACGGGTGTGGAAGTGCCGATTACCCCGCGCCGGGTAATGACATTCCGTGCGAGCCAATTGCTCAAAGAACGTATCGCCAAAGGGTAATTCTCTAAAGGAAACATGATGAGTGCGCAGTTCGATGACGGAAAAGACAGCGGCGCGCTCCGGACCATTGGCGAGGTAAGCCGCGCACTGGGTGTCAAAACCCATGTGCTGCGATATTGGGAACAACAGTTCCCCATGCTCGAACCGCTTAAGCGCAGTGGCGGCAGGCGGTATTACCGAGCAGAAGACGTCGAACTTATCGAAACGATCAATCGACTTGTGAATGATGAAGGCTATACTTTGAAGGGCGCGCAGCAAGTGATCGAAAGCGGTAAGGGCGATGCCAGCGAGAAGATTGCAAGGGATGGCGCAAATACCGCGCCAGACGAAGTTTCCAGGCCGTCAATCACCAGCCCCATTCCAATAATTACTGACGGCGCGCTGCCCAGCGCGACCGATGGCGGGGTTGATGCGTTTTTTGGCCGCGAATCCTATGCAAGCGATTTTGATGATGCGGTCTCGGAAACGGCAGATGAGGCCGCCGATGGCTTGTCGATCGAGCCGCAGCCTGAGATGGTTTCACTCGATTTCCCCGGCGCAGAGGCGGTAAATGCCGCCGAAACTTCGAGTGCAGATTCACTTGTTCAGCAAGAGATTGTCGCGAAACTCAAGTCCATCCGGTTGAAACTGGCAGAGGCGCTGGCCGCCTGAACTTGGGGCTCGACCCTAGATCGCCGCAACCAGTTCCTCGGCTGCTCCCAGATCAACACTGACGAGGCGCGAAACGCCTTGTTCGACCATTGTAACACCGAATAATCTGTGCATCCGGCTCATAGTGACGGCATTATGCGTCACAATCAGATAGCGCGTGTCGGTTTCCTTGGTCATTGCGACCAGCAGATCGCAGAATCGGTCGATATTGGCATCATCGAGCGGAGCGTCGACTTCGTCTAGGACGCAAATTGGGGCGGGATTGGTTAGGAAAAGCGCGAAAATCAATGCGATGGCAGTCAACGCCTGTTCGCCGCCTGAAAGTAAAGTCAACGATTGCAAGCGTTTACCCGGGGGTTGGGCGAAGATTTCGAGACCTGCCTCCAGCGGATCATCGCTATCGATAAGCGCGAGATGCGCTTTTCCGCCTTCGAATAGCCGAGTGAACAGCCGTTGAAAGTGCCCGTCAACCTGTTCAAACGCGGCTGAAAGCCGCTCACGGCCTTCGCGGTTGAGGCTGCCGATCGAGCCGCGCAGTCGGTTGACCGCCTCGTGCAATTCCGCCTGTTCGGCTGCGCTTGATCCAGCTTGCTCCTCCAGCTTGGACAATTCGTCTGCTGCGACCAGATTGACCGGCCCGATCCGCTCGCGGCTGGCGTTGAGCCGCTCCAACTCCTCGCCTTCTAACCCGGCGTGTTTGACCTGTTCCGCCTCAAACGCAAATTTTGTCGCCAGCATTGGCGGCGGACATTGGAAACGCTCGCCAGAGATGCGCGCCATCTCCGCGCGGCGAGCCTCTTCATTCTCGGCGCGGGCG
>JBATLU010000304.1:0-4343 GCA_049289475.1 Pontixanthobacter sp.
TGCGGGCGTTTCGCTCAAAGCGCCCGAGACGGTGTTCTTCAGCTGGGATACTGAACTGGGCCGTGATGTGGTGGTGGAGCCGAATGTGGTGTTCGGACCCGGCGTCAAAGTGGCCGATAACGCGCTGATCCGCGCCTTCAGCCATTTGGAGGGCGCGAGTGTGGGCGAACATTGCAGCGTTGGCCCCTATGCCCGCCTGCGCCCCGGTGCGGTGATGGAGGAGGGATCCTTCGTCGGCAATTTCGTCGAAATGAAGAAGGCGACACTGGGCCCCGGTGCGAAAGCGAGCCATTTGACCTATCTTGGCGATGCAACCGTCGGCGCGAATGCCAATATCGGCGCCGGCACGATTACCTGCAATTATGACGGATACTTCAAACACCAGACCGTGATTGGCGAGCGCGCCTTTATCGGTTCCAACTCGTCGCTGATCGCCCCGGTCAATATCGGCGCGGATGCGATTGTCGCTGCCGGTAGCGCGGTCAGCCGCGATGTCGCAGCAGGCGAATTGCGGATGGTTCGCGGCGAGCAATTGGTCAAACCCGGCTGGGCTGACCGGTTCCACGACACGATGAAAAAGAAGAAGGCGGCGCAGAAGGCTGAGGAGAAGAAGTGATGCGGAGACTTCCAATTTCGCTGGCGATGCTCCCACTCGCAGCGTGTTCGGGTTCTCCAGAGGGAGCGCTGCCCTCCTCTCAAAAGGCAACTACGACAGAAGCTGTAGTGGGCGCTGAAGCGTCGACCACGCCGAAAGTCACCAGCACCGAGACACCCGCGCCAAAATCGAGCGTGGCCTGCGACCAAAGCGAGCAAACGCTGTTCAGCTGCAAGATAAAGGGCGGCAAGCAGCTTGCGGTATGCGGCACCAACAACAATGGCGGCGAACCTTTCGCGCAATATCGCTTCGGCAAAGATAGGCCGGAACTGACGATCAATTACAGCGAGTTCAACAACACGGCCTATTCGGGCGGAGGCGAATCGCAAATTGCCTTCACCAATGGCGAAACGCGCTACATTGTGTTCAGCCGTGTGGTCCGCACCAATTTCAAGGCTGGCGAGCCGCACAACCCCGAATTTCAGGACGGGGTAATGGTCGTCCAACCCGGCAAAAAGGTGGTCACGTTGCGCTGCGACGGAGAAGCAGAAAACCCGGTCGATCTGTCGAACTTGGGCGAATTGGGCGAGGCAGGCGGCGATATCTTCTATTCAGAAGATTAAGCGATTCCCTTCGCTTGGCGCTATTGCCCGGTGATGGCTGGCCGGTCGGCCCCAACGTCAGGCAGGGGTGAGCCGCAACAATCGCCCGCCTTTGCCGTCTTCCAACAACCAGATCGCGCCGTCGGGCGCCTACATTACCGCGCGGATGCGATTGCCAAAGTCATAGCGCGCCGCCTCGGTGGCTTTCTCGCCATCAATTTTCACATGAATTAAGGCATTGGTCGATAATCCCGCAATCAGCGCAGTCCCTTTCCAAGCAGCGAACATATCACCGCGATAGAAAATCATCCCGCCCGGCGCGATGACCGGCGACCAGGTGATCGCCGATTGTGCGAGGTCGGGGCGGGTTGCATTGTTCGGGATTTTCTTGCCGTCGTAATGGTCGCCGTCAGAGGTCAGCGGCCAGCCGTAATTTGATCCAGCTTTGACGAGATTGAGCTCGTCGCCGCCTGCCGGTCCGTGCTCGACGTCCCACAATCGGCCTTGTGTGTCGAACGCCAGACCCAGAATATTGCGGTGACCATAGGACCATATTTGGTTGGTTGGCGCGGGCTTGTCCGCCATCGGGTTAACCGCCGCCGCAGTCCCGTCTAGATTCAGCCTGACGATCGTTCCCAGATTGTTGGTTGTGTCCTGCGCGGGCAGCATCTTCTGGCGCTCGCCTGACGCGACAAACATATGCGCACCGTCTGGCGAAAATGCGATGCGATGCGAATAATGGCCGCGTCCGGTGACCTTGGGGGTTTGCCGCCAGATGATATCGAGCCCTTCGATCGCGCAAGCATTGCCATCACCGCAGGCCAGCGTCCCGCGCCCGACCACCGCGCCGCGCGTATCGCCGTCACCCGCCTCGACCCAGCTGAGGTAGATCATCTTGCTGCTGCCATAATCGGGCGCAAAGGCAATATCGCCAAGTCCGCCCTGACCGCCGTAATCAACAGTAGGAGTACCGCTGACGATACCGTTCTTGCCGTTTGCCGGATCGAAGAATTTCACCTGCCCCGATTTTTCGGTGATGAATATCCTGCCGGTATCCGGTTCAAATGCTGCTGCCCATGGCTCGTTATATTGGCCGTGCTCGGTGACACTAAACGGGCCGAAGATCTCTGCGTCTTTGGCCGTAGTAACGCTTTGCGCTCCGGTCGAGCTATCCACCGATGTGCTGGCGCTGCAGCTTGTTGCAGCAAGCATCAGCGGCGATAGGGTAAGGGCGATAAAGGATTTTCTGGATATCATGTTGGCTGCAACTCCCAAGAACGGTTTTGGTGCCGATCTTTTTTCAATCGGCGTCGATGAGGCTGGACGCGGTCCATTGGCTGGCCCGGTTGTGGCGGGGGCGGTGGTGCTGTGCAAGCCCTGCATTGCGGGGCTGGACGATTCCAAGAAACTGTCAGCCAAGCGCCGCGCCGAACTCGATCTAATTATCCGCGAACGCTGCGCATGGGCGGTGGGCATTGTCGATGTCGAGCAGATTGACGCGCTCAATATTCTCGGCGCAACCATGCTGGCGATGACGCAAGCGGTGACCAGATTGACCAGGATTTTGGCCGGAGCGCCGCATGAAATCCTGATCGACGGCAATCTCTCTCCCTCTGGGCGCTGCGCCAGCTGGAAGACCGATGAATGGGGCACGGGGCGCCCGATTGTCGGCGGAGACGCGCTCGAGCCGGCCATTTCGGCAGCATCAATCGTGGCGAAGGAATGGCGCGACCGGCTGATGCTCGACGCCGCGCGCATCTATCCGCAATATGGCTGGGAACGGAACAAGGGCTACGGCACAAAGGACCACATGGCGGCGCTACGCGAACATGGCCCGACACCGCTGCACCGTAGAAGTTTTGCGCCGGTTGCGCAGTATTCATTGCTCTGACCTTAGGTGAGGATTTCGCGTGCCTCCTCTGCTACGATCTCGGCAATGGCGGCGAAGCTGCTCGCGAAGGCGGCACCTTGGCGCCAGACAGCGGCAATTGAACGCTTTTCTGACCAACCCTGGATATCAAAGCGCCGGACCATATCTTCCCCCCCGGTTTCCGCACGCAAATAGAGTTCGGGCAAGATCGCGAGGCCCAAGCCTGAACCGGCCATTTGCCGCAAGCTGTCAAGACTGGTCCCTTCATAGTCGCGCAGGATTTCCGCGCCCATTGTTTCGCAGATTTGCTCTGTTTGCCGGTGGGAAGGGTGCCGCCGGTCGAGACTGAGGACGGGCTCGCCTTTGAAGTCGGTCAGATTGATTGTGGATTTGGCAAATAGAGGATGATCGGGCGCACCGACCATCTGCATTGGTTCCTGAAATAGCGGTTCGACATAGAGCTCGCGGCCGACGACCGGAAGCGGGGCGAGCATCATATCGAGCCTGCCGTTGTGCAGATCGGCATACTGATCGGAGGGAATTCCCTCGCGAATATAGAGCCGCAAGCTCGGAAAATCGCGGTGCAGCCGGACGACGACGCGCGGCATGAGATAAGGGCCGATTGTCGGCGAAACGCCGAGCCGGATAGTTCCCGCCATGCCGTCCTTACCCCGTTCCGCAATCGCGTGGATCTCGCCAATATCGCGCATCACACGCCGTGCGCGGCTAGCAATCTCTCGGCCGATGGGAGTGAGACGGACGGGCCGACCGCGCTCAACCAGCTTGGCACCAAGTCGCAGTTCCATCTCTTTCAACTGCTGGCTTAGGGTCGGCTGCGAAACGTTGACGCGGTCAGCGGCTCGGCCGAAATGCTCGGCATCCTCGATGGCGATCAGATATTGCAATTGACGGATTGTGGGCATGATAGGGAAAATCTATCAAAATACTACAATAGTTACAATTGGAGTTATCGAAAGATGCGTGCGATATAGCATTTAACAGGGCATATTCAGGAGAGCGTGATGACGAATTACCTCAAAAAGTTGCAGCTGCGACATCGCCGGATTGATCGATTGATCGATACCAGCAAGGCGGCCGGAAAACAGGAGGAGGTCAAAATCCTCAAACGTATCCGGTTGCAGATAAAAGATAGAATTGCCGGGCTGCAGCGCAGCGGAACACCTGCGAACCAGTAACTCGGCAAAGGCGGCGCGTGGGGACCACGATCCCTCCCTCCGAAAGTGGGAACCATGCGCCGCCCAAACATATATATGGA
>JBATLU010000305.1:0-7772 GCA_049289475.1 Pontixanthobacter sp.
ATATAGTCCCACAATCGCACTTTCTTGTCGCGATAGCCGTGGTCGAGTAAATCCTGCTGGGTCCACCCGAGCAGTGGGGAAACGAGCAAATTGGCGAGGCTGAGATCGTCAAGCGGCTGCGCGGCAAACCGCATGGCGGCCATCAAATCCTTTACCGCCAGTGGATTGCCGAGCCGCAGACGGTCAACACCGGCAACCGGCACGCCGGCAGCATAGAGTCGCGCCACGATCAAGCTGGCGAGCTCACGGCGCATCCGCACCAATATCATGATGTCGCCCGGTGTTGCGTTGCGCTTTGTGCCCTTAACCAGCGGGAAGCCATCCTCCATCCACTGCTTGATTTGCCGCGCAATGTTGTCCGCCATCATTCGGTCGTGACGCGTGAGCCAATTGTCTTCGTCACCGTCGTTTTGATCATTGCCAGATTCGTCTTCGTCAGCAACGCCGGTGACAGGGTTCCACAGCGTTACCAATCCTGGCCGGACTTGACCGATATGCGGATCTGGCGCTTCCTTCAGACCGATCTTATCCCAGCCGATTGCCGCAATCGCATTGTCAACGAAATCGAGCACTGGCGCTGCTGTGCGAAAAGACTGGCCCAGCCCGTATCTCTGCAAACGCCGAACGGGCAAATTCGCGCGCATGGCTTCAGCATTGACCGCCGCGGCATTCATTTCCGTTTCAACACGGTGCTTGGCCGCCTCGAAGTTTTCCGGACTCGTCCCTTGGAAACGGAAGATCGCCTGCTTGTAGTCGCCCACCGCAAATAGCGTGCGCAACTTATCGTCGCGTGCGCCAGCACCGCTGAAAAAGTCACCAATCAGCGCAAAAATAATGTCCCATTGCTGCTCGTTGGTATCCTGCGCCTCATCGATCAGAATGTGGTCGAATTGCCGGTCGAGTTTGTAACGGATCCAATCGGCCATATTGGCATCGCTGAGCAATCCCGCAGCGCGGCGAATTTGATCGTCAAAATCGATGTAGCCTTCGCGCGCCTTCGCCTCATCCCACAGCAAAGCGAATTTGCGGCCAAGTTCCAAAGACGGCGTGAAAATATCCACAAGATTAACCAGTGTCTTTGTGTCTTGTACCCGCACTATGGACGCCAGCAATCGTTCCGCGTCCACCGCATGTCCGGGATCGCGTTTCATGACATTGGCTGCCGCGCCGCCATCCTTCTTCAGAACCTTGCCCAATAGACTGTCTAAGGTTTCCAAGCGCCCGGCATTGTCGCGCGCAATCCATTGGCGGATGATTTCGGCGCCATTCTGGCCTGTTGGTGTGCTCCAATCCGAAAAGGTTGCAAGACAGGCTCGCAAAGCCGCCATGTCGAATTGATCATCGCTGCAAAGAGCGGCAGCGTCTTCGAGACTGGCGTCGGACGTTAGGCCCAGCAGACTGCATACACGCGCCCTCATCGGTGGTTTCCATGCGCCAGTGCCATACCACAGATGCGAGGCGTCGGCACAAATCATCAGCCACTTGCGGGCGTCGTCAGCGCCCTTGCGGAGAGACAATTGGGCAATTGCGTCGAGCGTGTGTTGATCGCCCCCTGCCTTGGCGGCAACCAGCATATCGGCAAGCACTTGCCGCGACATCAGGTCGCGCTGACGATCATCGAGCGCGCGCGATCCGGGCTGGATGCCTGCCTCTTGCGGAAAGGCAGAGAGAAGCCATTGCGAGAATGCATGGATCGTGTTGATCCGCAGCCCACCACCCGGCGTATCGAGAACGCTGGCAAACAGGCTGCGCGCCCGTTCCCGCGTTGCAGGATCGGCACTGGCCCCCAGGTTCTTCAGCTCGTCCCGCAGCTGGATATCATCCATGCGCACCCACCGCGCGAGCACATCGTTGACCCGCACCGCCATTTCGGCTGCGCCCGCTTTGGTGAAAGTCAGGCACAAAATCTGCGACGGGTCATTATCGGGCTTGAGCAGCAACCGCAGCACGCGCGCGGAAAGGACCTGCGTCTTGCCCGTTCCGGCAGAGGCAGACAGCCATACGCATTGATCAGGATCGACGGCAGCGCGCTGCTCGCCTTTCAATTCATGGACCATTCCGCTCATTGCCCGGCTCCCGCGCCAGATTCACTCTCGAACCGCGCTTGCCATTCATCGAGCCGCATCAATTGGTCATAATCGGCATAACCCGGATAATCGGGTTCAAGCTTGGCGGTGAAAGGACGGCTACCCTTAATCCAATCGGCGATGGCTTCCCGGAGGAAGCGCTCAGTCTCGGGCAGAAAATCCTCCGGCAAAGGTCCTGTAGTTTTTCGCCCAACTTTCAGAGGCGTGTTTACGAAGCCGAAACAATCCTTTTCCTTGGGCGATTTTGACAGCGACCAATACTCAAAACCGGTCGCCTTTCCGCTGACGCCTTTAATCCCGCCGCGCTCTGCCATCATTCCGATCAGGCCAAGCTGCAACGCAAAGCCGCGCTCGACCATTGCCGAACTTGGCGGTTTGCCAGTTTTGTAATCAACCACGGCGATTTCCCCGCCAGGCAAGCTGTCGATCCGGTCAGCGCGGCCATGGATGCGCACGCCATCAACAATCATCTCACCCTTTTCCTCAATCGCAGCGATTGTGCGTTCGGGATGATCGGCAATCTCGCGCTCAACCCATTCGAGACCGGCTAGCAAGCGCGGCAGCCACAAGCCTTCCATCAACGGATGTGCATTTTCTTCCTCCAGCATGCGATGAGCGATCTCACGCAAATTGCCGCCTTTTTCGTGCCAGCGCTGGAGAATGGTATGCGCGAGTGTGCCCTGCCACGCCGCCGAAGGCTCGGCATCCAGCGCGTCGAGCGCGCGTAGCTGAAGGATAGACTGGGCATAGAATTGGTAAGGATCGCCGCGCAACCGGTCGAGCGCAGTGATCGCAATCGGGACATCGCGCTGGCTGCTATCAGGTTCGGGAGCGGGCCGTGGGTAAATGGCTTGCCCGGGTTCGGCATCGTCTATCGCCCGTGCCAATTTGACCGCGTCGGTTTCGCGGTGCCGTTCGAGCAAATCCTCCCCGAGCAGTGCCTTTACCCGAAGAAAGAAACGCGAAGGTATCGTCGGCCCTTCGGTGTCACGCTCTGCCCTGCTGAGTACGACTTGCGGAGCGCCAAGCGCGCCTGCGAGATCATGTGCCGACAGTCCGATGCGAAAGTCAGCACCCGGCACGCCCAACGCTCTAAGCACAGGCGGCGCTAGCAAGGGATCAGAAGCAGGCGCTGCCGGCCAAACGCCCTCGTTCAAACCGGCACAAATGACCAAATCCGAACGGCTCATTCGGGCTTCGAGCAAGCCGTAAATCGCCACGCGCGGATGCCCGCCGTAGGGCGGCCGAACAGCGATTTCATCCATCGCATCGCGCAACACGGCATGCAGATCAAGCGGATCGAGCATACTGTTCGATGCCTCAGCATGGAGCCGCAAGGTCTCGACAAAGCTGGCCAAAGCGCGCCCGTCTTCGCGCGCCCACAGGGCTTCATCGCAGAGTTTCTCGCCTGCGACCGACAAGGCACCAAGCAGATCGCCGAGCGGCCTCTGACCAGACTCTTCAAGCAACGGCTCGATCGCTCCGACGACCTCTGCAAACCAGCTGGAGAGCTCCAGCTGGTTTGCAAGCGAAGTGAGCTCCTCCAATCCCGGCGCGCGTCTCGGGCCGCGCAGTGCCCGTTCGAAAGCGCGTAAGTTGTTGAGCCACCCACCACGATCATTGTCAAACCGAACAAGCGGATGCCCAAGTAAGGCAACCAAGGGCACAGGCGCCCCTTTTTCCGCAATCACTTCGGCAAGCAGCAAAATCAACCGGCCCGCCGCTGTTTGTGACAAGGGAATGCCAGCTGAATCATCTGCGCCAATGTTCCAGCGCCGCAAATGCTGGACAATTCTGCGAGCAAGATTGCGGTCGGGTGTAATGACCGAAACGCGGGTTTCAGCCGTTTCGATGGCCTGCCTGACCTGCAGCGCAATCGCCTGCGCTTCCTCCTCTGGATTGACGCTCTCCATGATCCGCACGCCTGACAATCTGCGCTTGTCCGCTGGCAATTGCGCCCAGCTTCTGCTTGCCTCCGGTGGAAGGAACAGACTTGAAATTGCATGGGTCCGGTCCGGCGACGCTGCGGCCAGCCCCTTTCGGTGCCACTGCTGCACCTCGCCGCGCGCAATGCCCATGCGGTTGAGCAGAAGCTTGAGATGATATTGCGGATGGGTCACCGCATCACCGCGTTCAAACGGTGTGGTTGCAGGAACATCCGACGCCCCTGCCGCGCCCAGTTCCTGCCAGACTGCATCATCCATCGACAAATCGAAATCGGGCAGAACTACCGCACCATGCGGCAATTGGGCGACAACTTTCAGCAGGCGTGCCAATGCCGGTGCCCCGCTAGTCACGCCTGCTGCAACGACGGGATGCGCGGGCGATGAAGCCTTCCAACGCTCGGCTGTGTATTCGAACAATCGGTTCCGCCGCGCCGCGGCATCGATTGCGCCCGCAGCCTCAAGTTCAGCCTGCCAACGAAGTTGCACCTTGGCGAATATCCGCAAGCTGTCCTGCCAATGGCCAGACAGCTCGCCAAGCAGGTCAATAACGTCCTTGCCAAGCAGTTTTTCCGGCCCGATATCCTCGACCAGTAATTTGTCCATGGTTGCCGCGCTGTCGCGCGCCAATCGCAGGAGCGCCGCACCGCGCGGGGCATCCTTGCCCATCTCATCGGTCAACAATTGGGCAATTCTGAGCCAGCGATAGGTCGGATCAACCGCAGCCTGAATCCCATGCGCCCCCAATGGGTCGATCACACTGCCAAGCGTTTCATCGAGATCGAGATCACCCACAACCGCCATGCGCGGCATGAGCATTCCTGCATCGCCCTTTGCTCCGTAATGGCGGATGAAAGCCTCGGTTACCGTCCGAACTGCTCGGGTGCTCGGTAACAGCAATGTCAATCGGGCAAGGCCGAAGTCCGTTTCCGCGTAACGCGGCACCAACCCCGCAACCAGCGCATCGGAAAAACCGCGATGCGCGGCAATTGAATAGATATTGGGCCGGGTCTCGTTACCCACCCCGGATCGCTTCTTCGGTTGGCGCGATACTCTCGGGCGTCCCGACCTCGAACCATCGCCCAGTAAATGAAACGCCGAACAAGCGCCCCTCCTCGATTGCGCGGTTCCACAATATGTTGGTCGAGAATTTACCGTCAGGCGCATCGCGCAGCAGGCGGTGTGAAACCAACTGGATGCCGGTGAAGATAAATGGCGCAATCCGCCCCGATCTCCGTCTGGCTACGCGCCCGAGCGCATCCATATGGAAGTCACCTTTGCCGCGAAAATTGCGCGCGGCCCCGTGCGGCACGAGCAACAACAAGGCATCCATCTCGTCAGGATTCCACCGCTGAGACAGATCGTGAAAGCCGCTTTGCGGACCCTCGAGCCAGATATTATCAGAATTGAGACAAAAGAACGGATCCGGCAACATCGACTGCGCCTTGACCATACCGCCGCCGGTTTCGAGCAATTCGGCACGCTCGTCCGAGATTTTCACTTTGGGAAGCTTCCGCTCCAGCAGGTGTGCCTCCAAAGCGTCGGCCATATACTGAACGTTGACCACCGCATTTTCGACACCAGCATCAGCGAGCCGGTCCAGCGCGTGATCAATCAGCGGCTTTCCCGCCACTCTCACCAGCGGTTTCGGCTGCGAGGCAGTGAGCGGCCGCATCCGTTTCCCTAAGCCGGCCGCCATCACCATCGCCGCTTTGGACGCGAGCTCGGTCATTGTGGACGGCCCCCTTTGGCATCGCGGAGCGATTGCGGGATATTGTCATCGAACCAGCGTGCCACCGGCGCCAGCGCGGGATGCGCTAGATCACGTTCCATCGCATCCCACACGCGCGGGATAAAATCGAGATAATGCGGCTTGGCGTCGCGTTTGTTCAGGCGGGTGAAAATACCTACAATCTTGGCATTACGCTGTGCGCCCAATCGCGCATAATCAGCTGCGAAACTGGGTCCGGCATCGATATTGGCGCTGTAATGGCCGAGCATTGCCTGCTCTAACTCTGGCGAGACTTCACGGCGGGCGTCCTGAAGCAGCGACACCAGATCATAGGCTGGATGCCCTACGAGCGCATCCTGGAAGTCGATAATCCCTTGCGCACCCGACCCGTCATCGGCCGGATCCAGCAGCATGATATTTTCTGCATGATAGTCGCGCAGCACGGTCACGCCTGGCTGCTGGCGGGCGATCATCGGCGTGAGAACTACTTCCCACGCAGCGGCATAGGCGTCCGTATCCACCATCAGCCCCATGGCAGGACAGTACCATTCGGTCAGCAAGCCTGCCTCTCGCTGATAGGTCGCCATGTCATAGCAGGCGAAGGGCCCCGGCGGACAGGCGTGCAATTGGATCAGGGCATCAATCGCAGCCGTATAGGACTGTAATTCGCCTTGAGGATTGTCGTCGAGCCAGTCCCGCATCCGGTCATGGCCAAAATCCTCGATCAGCACCCAACCCGCCGCTGCGTCTTCGCCATAAATCGCCGGTGCCCGCTGTGCATTGGCGGTGAGCCACCTTGCAACATCCAGAAACGGCTGCGGATCTTCCTCCGGCGGAGGTGCATACATCAGCATTGCCTTGCGCACGCCATCGGCAACCCGGAAATAGCGCCGGAAGGAGGCGTCGCCCGGTATCGGATCAATTACCGCATCTCCCCATCCGGCAAACTTCAGGAAAGAATCGATACCGTCGGGAAGTAAGGTCATGGCAGTCGTTCTAGCCAACCAGTGCCTGCCTTCACAATCGCCAACCTGCCTTCTTCCGCAGTTTCCAGCGCAATCGACAGGCAATTCGCCTCATGCGCGAAGCCGCCCGCATGATCTGGCCATTCCGCCAGCAGCACAGCACCTTCGCGGTAATCATCAAGTCCGATCTCTTCGACTTCCGATGGTTCGTTCAACCGGTAAAAATCGGCATGGACCAGCGGCATCGCAATGGCGGGAGGATCGTAGGTTTCAATGATGGTGAATGTGGGAGAGGGAACCTCTGCCTGATATCCAAATGCGCCGATGATCGCGCGAGCAAGCGTCGTCTTTCCAGCTCCCAATCCGCCGGTTAGCGCCACCACATCACCAGCCTGAAGTTGGCCAGCAATGCGTGCGCCGAAGGCGTTCATCGCTGCGAGATCGGGAAGCTCAATTTTCACGGCAGTAGGATAATCGCGGCGGTGCCTTCGCCTTTGCGCGATTCGATTTGCAGCGTCCCGCCATGCGATTCGACCAACTGCTTGGCGAGCGGGATGCCAAGGCCCTGCCTGCGTTCGTCAATCTGGCCCTCCATCGCGCGGGCCAGTTCCTGCCGTGTCATACCAGCACCATTGTCCGAAATTACGATCTGAGCGACGCCCTTATTCTTCGACAAATCGACCAAAATTTTCCCGCCCGATGGCGTCGCCGCAATGGCATTGTCGAGCAATTGACCGATGGCACGGCCCAACTGCCTGGGGTCGGCATCGATCTTGCCGCTGACCTTGCTGCCGCGAAGATCGAGCGCGATGCCGCCCGCTTCGATTGCGTCCTCACGCGTCCGCACCACTTCAGTCACAAATGGCAGCATATTAAGCCGTTTGATAGAGAGCGGCAGTAACCCCGCCTCGCTTTGGGACAGGTCGAGCACATTCTCGACCTGATCGGTTAGGCGCGCGACCGATTGCAGGATGGCTGAGACATATTCCTTGCCCTGCTCGGTCAATTCGCCCGCAACGCCGGCGTCGAGCAATTCCGCAAAACC
>JBATLU010000306.1:0-19285 GCA_049289475.1 Pontixanthobacter sp.
CTCCTGGAGTGCTGGCCCGCTATTTTCCCATTCTCGAATGGGGCAAGACATATAACAAAAGCGTTTTAAGCAACGATCTGATGGCGGCGGTGATCGTCACGATCATGCTGATCCCGCAAAGCCTCGCCTATGCGCTGCTGGCCGGATTGCCGCCGGTTGTCGGGCTTTATGCCTCGATCTTGCCGCTGGTTGCCTATGCGATTTTCGGGACCAGCCGCACCCTCGCAGTCGGCCCGGTCGCGGTGGTTTCGCTGATGACCGCGTCGGCAGCGGGCGCGATTGCGGCGCAAGGCACGCCAGAATATCTCGAAGCCGCGATTACGCTCGCAGCAATCTCGGGTGTGATGCTGGCCATTCTCGGTTTTTTGCGGTTGGGGTTCCTCGCCAATTTGCTGTCGCATCCGGTCATTAGCGGATTTATCACCGCCAGCGGTTTGCTGATCGCGACCAGCCAGCTCAAACATATTTTCGGCACAAAAGCAGGCGGGGACAATTGGCCCGACATGCTCGGTTCGCTTGCCAGCACAATCGGCACGATGAACCCGTGGACGCTCGCGATTGGCATACCTGCAACTTTGTTCCTGTTCTGGGTCCGCAAGGGTGCAAAGCCCGCTTTGGTCGCGGCCGGATTGAAGCCGCGTGTTGCCGAAATGGTGGCCAAGGCCGGACCGGTTGTCGCTGTTGCGCTCACCATTCTGGCGGTGATCGCGCTTGATCTGGGAGGCAAGGGCGTCAAGCTGGTTGGCGCGGTTCCGCAAGGCTTACCCCCGTTTGCCCTGCCCTCCACCAATCTCGATCTGATCGCGCAATTGTGGGTTCCTGCACTGCTGATTTCGATCATCGGCTTTGTCGAAAGCGTCTCGGTCGCCCAGACACTCGCCGCCAAACGCCGCCAGCGGATTGCGCCTGATCAGGAACTGATCGGATTGGGCGCCTCGAACATCGCTTCTGCCCTGTCGGGCGGCTATCCGGTGACCGGCGGTTTTGCCCGTTCGGTGGTCAATTTCGATGCAGGCGCTGAAACGCCAGCTGCGGGCGCCTACACCGCGGTGGGTATCGGGCTTGCCTCGCTGTTCCTGACCCCGCTGCTGTTCAATCTGCCAATTGCGACACTGGCCGCGACTATCATCGTGGCGGTTCTCAGCCTGGTCGATCTCAAAACGCCGCGCCAATTGTGGCGCTATTCGAAGTCGGATTTTGCCGCGCATATGGCAACCATCGTGATTACTTTGATCGCTGGGGTGGAGATGGGTGTGATTGCGGGCGTTGGCGTCGGTCTGCTGCTCTATCTGTGGCGCGCGTCGCGCCCACACGCAGCCATCGTCGGGCGCGTTCCCGAAACCGAACATTTCCGCAATGTCGAGCGGCATCAGGTACTGACCGTACCGCACGTCCTGTCAATCCGGATCGACGAAAGCCTGACCTATCTCAACGCGCGCTGGCTGGAAGAATATGTGCTGGAACGCGTGGCCGAGCGGCCCAAGCTGCGCCACGTTATTATCATGTGTTCCGCGGTGAACGAGATCGACGCATCGGGCCTCGAAAGTCTGGAAGCGATCAACCACCGTCTGGCCGATGGCGGTATCGGGATGCATCTTTCCGAGATTAAAGGCCCGGTGATGGACCGCCTGAAGCGTGCCCACTTCCTTGATGATCTGAATGGCCGCGTATTCCTGTCGCAGGAGCGCGCCTATACCGAAATGGCCAAGGATGATGGTGCCACAAAAGATCCGGTCGATATTTTCGAAGCGCGGGGCATGATCTGATGACAGCCATTGCCGACAAGGACGAAAAATGCCGCGAAATTGAGCGCCTGATCGGTAGCGGCCACGGCGTCTGCGAAGCCTGCCGTGAAATCGGCATTTCGGAAAAGACTTTCTACCGCTGGCGGAAAGGCCAGAAAGTGCAGTAAGGCTTTTGCTGTCACAGTTACGTTTATTTTGTAACTGATTTGATCGAATTTGACAAATTTTCGCCTGTGACAAGGGGATTTTGCCAATTTGATTAGTCGATTAATGTAATCGGATAATTGAGTTTTGCTTGAGAGTGTAGCGCGTGTACCAACACGATATCGAAACAGGGGAGCCATTCTGGCTTTCTGTCTTGCCTGCCTCACTTGGCATTGCTGCAACGCATGAGAATCGTAGGCAGGTTATCAATAGGAGATATATTATGAGCCTACATATAGGAGACACCGCGCCAGACTTCACTGTCGACACACAAGTCGGCCCCATCAGTCTGCACGAATGGGCAGGCGATTCCTGGGTGTTTTTCTTCAGCCACCCGGCTGATTTCACCCCGGTCTGCACCACTGAAATGGGTCGGACCGCACAGCTCTCGGAAGAATTTGCCAAGCGCAATACCAAGCCGCTTGGTCTGTCGACCGATACGGCGGAGGAACACCGTAAATGGATCGCCGACGTCAATGATACCCAGCACACAGACCTTAAATTCCCGATCGTTGCCGATGCTGACCTCAAGATCGCGCGGTTGTACGATATGATTCACCCTGACCAGAGCGAAACGGCGGCAGTGCGTGCGGTGTTCATCATCGATCCGGACAAGAAAATCCGCCTTACGATGACCTATCCGATGAGCTGCGGACGTAATTTCGACGAAATCCTGCGTGTGCTCGACGCATTGCAGTTGGCGGACCGCAAGCGGATCGCCACACCCGCCGACTGGATGCCCGGGGCCGAAGTTATTATACCGCCATCAATCGCCGATGACGAAGCCAAGTTACTGTTCCCGCAAGGTTGGACGGCGCACCGGCCCTATCTTCGCACCACTCTGGTCGATTGAAGTGCTACGCTTGCTTCAACGTCTCGACGGGGCGCTTACCCATTCACCCGCAAAGAAAGCCTTGGTCGATCCGATATTTCGGGCGTTGACCAGCCTGATTTTCATTATTGGCGGACTTGGCCATTTCGGACAGCATCAAATGATGCTGGACCGGATGGCGGAATCGCCGTGGCGTGATATTGTTACCGCGATTGCTGATCCATCGCTTTTGCTGTGGATGAGCGGCGCTGCATTTATCGTATTTGGCATCGCCTTGGCGCTGGGGTTCATGACCCGGCTTTCCGCGTTTGTTATTTTGCTGACTCTAATCCCAATCACCTTTTTTACCCATGTCGCACCGGGCCATACCGGCCCGCTGTTTAAAAATATCGCGATTATGGGGGCGCTGGCGTTGCTCTGGTTCAAAGGCGGCGGCGCCTATGCCGTTGACAATGTCTTGCTGCGCAAACCGATTGCGTCCGGCGCACGATAACCGACTGAATTTCGCAATATAGTAATCTACCCAATGAGCGTAAGGCCTCCCCATGTTTGACCATTTCGACGCCCTGATCCTCGCGCGGATCCAGTTTGCCTTTACGATCAGCTTTCATTTCATCTTTCCGTCGTTCTCGATCGGATTGGCGAGTTACCTCGCGGTATTGGAAGGCTTGTGGCTAAAGACGGGCAAACAGCTCTATCTCGATTTGTTCAAATATTGGCTGAAGATCTTTGCGATTGCCTTTGCGATGGGCGTCGTTTCTGGGATCGTCATGTCCTATCAATTCGGGACCAATTGGTCGGTCTTTTCGGACAAGGCCGGGCCGGTCATCGGGCCGCTCATGGCCTACGAGGTTTTGACCGCATTTTTCCTTGAAGCGGGCTTCCTCGGGGTAATGCTGTTCGGGATGAACAAAGTCGGCAAACGGCTTCATTTCACCGCCACGCTGATGGTGGCGCTGGGAACCTTTGTCTCGGCTTTCTGGATCCTGTCGGTCAACAGCTGGATGCAAACCCCGACCGGATATGAAATCGGCGCGAACGGACAGTTTCTGCCCGGCGACAGCTGGGCAGCGATAATCTTCAACCCCAGCTTCCCCTACCGCCTCGTCCACACAGTCATCGCCGCCTATCTGACCACCGCCTTTGTCGTTGGTGCAGTCGGCGCGTGGCATTTGCTCAAAGACCGCGCCAATCCGCATGCGCGCAAGATGTTTTCGATGGCAATGTGGATGGCCGCGCTGGTGGCGCCGGTCCAGATCTTCGCCGGTGATTTGCACGGGCTCAACACGCTGGAGCACCAGCCCGCCAAGATCATGGCGATGGAAGGGCATTATGAAAGCCATCCCAATGGTGCGCCGCTGATCCTGTTCGGCATTCCCAACAGCGCGGAAAAGAGAGTCGATTACGCGATTGAGATTCCCAAAGCATCATCGCTGATCTTGAAGCACGATCTCAACGCGCCGCTTGCCGGACTGGATACGATACCCGACGGCAAGGAACCACCGGTCGGCATCATCTTCTGGTCGTTCCGGATCATGGTGGGGATCGGATTTGCCATGCTCGGCATTGGCGCATGGAGCCTGCTCGGGCGGATGCGCAAGAAACTCTACGACTGGTCGTGGCTGCACCGCGCCGCGCTGATCATGGGGCCATCTGGCTTTATCGCGGTGATCGCGGGATGGGTCACTACCGAGGTCGGCCGCCAACCATATGTTATCTACAATCTGCTGCGTACCGAAGATGCTGCGTCGCCGCTCGCCGCACCCGCTGTCGGTGCTTCGTTGCTGGCGTTTGTTGTCGTTTATTTTGCGGTCTTCAGCGTTGGCACTTGGTATATTCTGCGCCTGATGAACAATCCGCCGCATACCGATGAAACCGGCGTCAAACGCGGTGACACCGGCCCGATCCGGACGGCAGGCATCACCCCCGGGCCGACTCAAAATCCCGGCAGCACCCAAGTTCTACCCGGTAGTGCGAAGGAGGCGAAATGATGGATCTGACAATCATCTGGGCGTTTATCATTGCATTTGCCGTATTTGCCTATGTTGTGATGGACGGGTTCGACTTGGGTATCGGTATTCTCTTTCCCACATTCGAAGCTGGGCCCGAGCGCGACCGCGCGATGAATTCGATCGCGCCTGTTTGGGACGGTAACGAAACATGGCTGGTGCTGGGTGGCGGCGGTCTGCTGGCGGCATTCCCGCTCGCCTATGCGGTCATTCTTCCCGCGACCTATCCGCTGATTATTGCGATGCTGCTTGGCCTCGTATTTCGCGGGGTTGCATTTGAATATCGCTGGCGTGATCTAGGCCATCAGCGCCTGTGGGACGTCGCCTTTACTGGCGGCTCATTGGTCGCGGCGTTGTCGCAAGGGATGATCCTTGGCGCGCTACTGCAAGGGATTGAGGTAACCGGCCGCGCCTATTCGGGCAGCTGGTTCGACTGGCTCACACCCTACACATTGCTGACTGGTCTGGGCACAGTGGCGGGCTATGCCTTGCTGGGTAGCACATGGCTGGTGTGGAAGCTTGATGGAGAGGGGCAAACACACGCTCGCTTGCTTGCCAAGCGCGCATTTTGGGCGACCGGCGCGTTGATGGCTGCGGTTAGCTTCTACAACCTTGGCCTGCGTCCCGAATATGCCGCACGCTGGCTCAGCGCGCCCGAGATATATTTTGTCGCACCGGTGCCGATTCTGACCGGCCTGCTCGCGATTTGGCTGCTGAAATCGCTCGGCAATGGCGGCGAAAGCAAACCCTTCTGGCTCGCGCTGGCGCTGTTCTTTTTCGGGATGGCGGGCCTCGGCGTGACGATCTGGCCCAATGTCGTTCCGCCCGACATTTCCATCTGGGATGCCGCCGCGCCGCACCGCAGCCAAGTATTCATGCTGATCGGCGTCGCGCTTACTCTGCCGCTAATCATCGGCTATACCGCATGGGCCTATTGGGTGTTCCGCGGCAAAGTCGGCAACGACGGATATCATTGATGCCGCAGCATTCCGATAGCGAGGCACCTCTGTGGCAGCGGCTTGGCTGGATGGCGGCGATCTGGGCGGGAAGCGTTGCCGCGCTGGGCATAGTGGGATGGATCATCCGCTTGTGGCTTGCACCTTAGAACAGAGGCTGTTCTAAGCGATAGAATTCGGAGAGAAGCGACGCTCCCCAAAATCTGCGAGGCACTATGCGTACACGAACCACCTCGGGCTCTCCGTTTGAAGAGCAATTCGGCTTTTCGCGCGCGATCCGGGTTGGCGACCGGATAATCGTCGCAGGGACCGGCCCGATTGAGGATGATGGCACCACCACACAAGGCGATGCGGCGGCGCAAGCAGACAGATGCTGCGCGCTGATTGTCAAAGCGATCGAAGAACTGGGCGGAAGCGCGCACGATGTCGTGCGCACGCGAATGTTCCTGACCGATATCAGCCAACAGGAAGCTGTAGGCGCGATTCACGCATGTTATTTCAGCGAAGCACGGCCTGCGGCAACCATGGCCGGAGTTGCGGCGCTATGCCGCCCCGAATGGTTCGTGGAGATCGAGGCTGAAGCGGTCATTTCCAGCTGATACTGGTCCATAGCAACCTGAGCATTTAACGCGCAGGCGGCTTCTTCATTTCGTCCAATATCGCAGCCAGCCATGCGCGCGGCGCAGAGCGGCGGCCGATGTGGGCAACAAATTCCTGCCCTCTCGCGACGCTTTTCAGCCGTCCACCGGGAAGCCATCTGTCAGCGCGGTCATGATAGGATAGGCCGCCGCGTTTCAGCCAGTCGGGCCGCTGCCAAAGGCTCGGCGGGCCTCCCACAGCGGTCAGCCGCAGAGCCTTACTGGCACAGCGAGCGATCTGGCCTTCGCCGACATAAATCACATCATTTTTCGCATGCATGCCCAAAGCGTGCGGGTGCCCTACCTTCACCAATTCGGCGCGCTTGCTGTCAGAACAATCGCGCAAATCAATCATGTCTTGGATCCGCTGATAGGCAAAGAACCGGTGGTGCGATTCACGGCTGGCTTCCTCGCGGAACAGGCCGAAGAAAAGGAAAATATCGCCGATCCCTACGCCTTGATTGGCCAGGTGTGTTTGCGCCGCACTGCATTGGCCGAACAGACATTGCCCATCCGGCGTAAACATCGGATCGTGGTGACAGAAATCCGGCGCACCATACTTAGCCCGGCTGGCATGGCTGACCAGATCTCCCAATCCCAGATCGCCATAGGTGGTGTTTGAAAATCCGCCGCTCGGGATCGGGAGGCTGACCGCTTTGCCGTCCACAATGGGCGACGCGCCGCCGCCTGCCGCACTGTCAAACCCCTTCCGGCTGAAGATAATCCGCATGGTTCTCGCAGGCAGCGCCAGCGGGCTCAGGAAATGCCCAGAGCCTGCGCCTCCTTGCGCAATCTGTCCGCCTCGGCCGGATTGGCCGCAACGGCATCTTTCAGTGCCTTGCTGGCCTTGTCGGTCTGGCCAAGCGTCATCCGGCTGCGCATCAGCATTACCCACCCATCGGGGCTCTTAGGGTTAGCGCGCAATTTGCCCTCGAGGCTTTCGACCATACCTTCGGCCATTTGCCGCTGGTCACCCGGCGCAATCGCGCTTGCAGCTTCGATCTCTTGTTTCGATGGGCCGGGAATTGCATTGCCTGCGGTGATTTCGGGCATCTTGGGACGGCCCTTGGTCGCAGCGGCGAGTTTTTCCTCAACTGGGATTTTGTGAATCTTGCCAACTTGCTCGATCGTCTGGACCAGATTCTGTTCCCACGGCGCGCCCGCTGGCGTATCCTCCAGCAGCTTCAGCCAATCCTCGATCGCGCCTGCATGATCTTCGGCCAAATCCTTGCGTACCGCCATGAAATACCGCGCCCGCGCATCGGTCGGATCAAGCTGGAGCGCTTTCTGGAACGCACTGACCGCGTCGGGCGGCATTTGCACAGAATCACTCGCCAGCAGCCTCGCCTCACCCATAGATGACCACAGAACGGCATTGTCCTTATCGCCTTCAATTGCTTGGCGATAGGCGCGTGCAGCGGCGTCATATTGCTCGGTCTGGTAATAGGCGAAGCCCAGTTCCTGCCATGCACCGGCATTCATCGGATCGGCCTCGGCTGCGGCCTTCAGCGATTCGATTGTCGGCGGTCCTGCCTCGGCAACGGCAGCAGGTGTCTCCGCTTTGCCCGACGACAGCACATTATATCCGATCGCACCGCCCGCGATAAGCACCGCCCCCAGAAAAACGGCCAAGCCTGCGCGCGACATTCCGCTCTTGGCGGTATCTCCGGTTTCATTTTTATCCATGCAGATCTCGCTATCAGTATAAAAATTGTCCTGCAATTGGGTCTGGTAGTTTGTCGCGATTTGCCTATGGTGGGGGCACAAGATAAATTAGGTCGCGCAATCATCGGGGGGATGAATGCCGGATCAGTACAAAGTAGCGATTGTAGGTTCTGGGCCAGCTGGCCTTTCCGCGGCTGCACATGCGGCTGCGCAGGGGATGAGTCACATCCTGATCGAAAAGACCGACCACCTCTCCGACACGATCTTCAAATACCAGAAGGGCAAGCATGTTATGGCGACGCCCAGCAATCTGGTGCTGCGCAGCGACATCGATTTTGAAGCGGGCAAGCGCGAATTTATTCTCGATACGTGGGACCGCCAAATGGCGGAGCACAAAGTCAATATACGCCTCAATTCCGAAGTTACTTCGATTTCGGGTGAAACGGGCACGTTCAAAATCGAGCTTAAAGGCGGCGATATTATCCACGCCGAGGCGGTGGTTATGGCCATTGGAACGCAGGGCAACCCCAATAAGCTGCGCTGCCCCGGTGCCGACTTGCCGCTCATCCAGTACCAACTGGATGATCCGGGCGAATATTTCGACGAACATATTACGGTGGTCGGTTCGGGCGATGCCGGAATCGAAAACGCGCTCGGTCTGGCCGCCGATACTGCGCAGCGCAATATCGTGACCATTCTCAACCGCAGCGCCGATTTCGCGCGCGCGAAGGCAGCCAATGTCGCATTGCTCGAAGAGGCCGAGCGTGACGGCCGAATTTTTGTCCGGCGCGAAACATCGCCGACCGAAGTGCGCGAGAAGGAGCTCGTTCTCGAAACGCGCGACGGCGCCGAGACGATCCCCTGCGACCGGATCATCGCCCGAACAGGGTCGCAGCCGCCGCGCGGCTTTGTCGAAAATTGCGGAATCGAGTTCACCAGCGAGGAGCGCGGCGCGTTTCCCAAACTGTCACCAAGCTTTGAAACCACCAAAAACGGCATTCATGTTATCGGGGCGCTGGCCGGATATCCGCTGATCAAGCACTGCATGAACCAGGGCTATGATGTGATCGAATTCCTGATGGGGAACCACGATCTCAAACCGGCGGACGAGCCGATATTGGCCGAAAAATTCGCCAAATTGCCAGGCAGCCGTTCGGTCGACGAATGGCTGGAAGTGTTCCGCAACAACATCGTGATCCTGCGCGAACTTTCCCCGCTGCAAATGCGCGAGCTGATGCTCGATAGCGATGTCGATTCCTTCGCAAGCGATGATGTCATCTTCGTCCGCAAGGATCCGGGCTCCTCGATGTTCGCAATTGCCGAGGGATCGGTGCTGGTCGAAGTCAATCCGGACGACAGATCGATTACCGTGCCGATTGAACAGGGTTCGATCTTTGGCGAGGTCGGCCTGATTTCCGGACGCCGCCGCGGCTCCACCGTGCGCGCTGCGGAACCGACTGTTACGCTCGAGCTGTCGCGGAATGCAGCGCTGAAATTGCTCGCCACCACGCCATCTGCCGCGCGCGCGGTCAACCGGATTACGGTCGAGCGGCAATTGCTGCAAATGTTCGGTTCGGGCCTGACCAAGGACGACGTCGCCGAATTGGTGGAAGCCGCCGAAGTGGTAAAAATTCGCGCCGGGCAAAATGTGATCGAAGAAAACGCTGACGACAAGGACATCTTCGTGATCCAGCAAGGTTCGATGATTGTCGAAAAGAACCTTGGCGGAAAGCCGATCTTCCTCTCCTACCTCCCCGCCGGTTCCTATTTCGGCGAAATGGCGGTGATTGACGGCAGCAAGCGGAGCGCCACGGTCAAGGCAGCGATCAAATCCGAAGTTGTCCGGTTCCCCGGCGATGCATTCCTGCGTTTGCTCGATCGAAATCCCAAACTGCGCGAGCGCGCGCTCAGCGACATGGCTGCACGGCGCAAGGTCAATGCCTTTGTCGAGGAACGCAAGGAAAGCTTCGGCAGCGCGGTCGATATGTATTCCGAAACCGCCAAATTCCTGATCGACAACGGTCTCGGCGAAGCGACCGATGTGCTGCTTATCGACGAGACTTTGTGCGTCGGCTGCGACAATTGCGAGAAAGCCTGTGCTGACAGCCACGAGGGGCTGAGCCGCCTCGACCGTGAGGCTGGACGCACCTACGCGCATCTCCACGTGCCGACGTCCTGCCGCCACTGCGAACATCCACATTGCATGGCCGATTGCCCGCCCAATGCGATCAAACGCGGTGCGGACGGCGAAGTATTTATCGACGACACTTGCATCGGCTGCGGCAACTGCCAGCGCAATTGCCCTTACGGCGTGATCCGGATGGATCCCAAGCCGCCGAAGAAGCCGTCGCTGCTCTCGTGGCTCATGTTCGGCGCTGGTCCGGGACCGGGTGAGGCAAGCTACAGCTGGCGCAAGAAGACTGCGGAGAAGAAGGGGCTGGAACAGGCCAAGCTCGCGATCAAATGCGATATGTGCGCCGGTATCGACGGCGGCCCCGCTTGCGTGCGCGCCTGCCCGACCGGTGCCGCAATCCGCGTCGCCCCGGAGAAATTCCTGACCTTCACCAAGCTGGTGGAGGATGTTGACTGATGGCTTCTTCCGCAAAGAATTCCGAAGGCAGCAATTTCGCGCTGGCGGAAAAGCGCCGCGATACCGATCATGAAAGCTTCCTGTCGCATAAGAAGATGCGCTGGCTGAAAATCTCGGTCGCTTTGTGCCTGATTGTGATCGTATCCTATTTCCTGGTCGATGTCGAACCACGCCATAATGGCGGCACTTGGTATGGCTATACGCTGGGTACAATCGGCGTACTGCTGATCCTGTGGCTATCGCTGCTCGGCATCCGCAAACGCACGATGACCGCTGGACGGTGGAGCCTGAAGGCGTGGACCAGCGCGCATGTTTATCTCGGTCTGGCGCTGATTGTGATCGGTACGATGCATACCGGATTCCAGCTTGGCTGGAATGTCCACACGCTTGCATGGGCGTTGATGATGCTGGTGATCGTCTCGGGCATCTACGGCATTTCGGTCTATGCCGCCTTGCCTCGCTCGCTCAGCACCAATGCGCGCGAGATGACGCGCGGGCAAATGATCGAAGCGCTTGCCGCGATTGACCGGCAGTTGGAAAGCGCGGCGCAGCCGCTGGGACGGGGCGATGCCGATCTGGTGATTGCCGCGCTCGATCAGAATGTATTTAAGGCCGGCATGCTTGCGCGGCTGTCGGGCAACTACCCCCGCTGCGCCACCACTCGTGCGCTCGCCAGCCTGCCGGAAAATTCGGGCAATGACGATATTGACCGCGTGACCGCGCTGCTCGGGCGGCGCAAATCACAGCTCAGCCAGATCCGCCGCCATATGCGCTATAAGGCGCTGCTCGAAGTCTGGCTGTTCATCCACATCCCTGCAACCATTGCGCTGATTGCGGCCCTTGCCGCGCACATCATCAGCGTATTTTATTACTGGTGAGGCGCGGACAATGACATTCCTGATCCGCACCATCGATTTCACCTCCACCGGCCGGGAGATTATCCGCGACCGCGAGGTGGCCAAGGATACGCTGACCATTGGCCGCGCGTCGGAAAACGACGTCCATTTGCCCGACCTCGCGGTCGAACAGCAGCACGCCACTATCTCGCTTCGTTCCGGCGGACGATTGCATGCAGAGGCGGCGGGAACGTTGGCCTTCACGCATGACGGGCGCAAAACCACCGCGACCAATTTCCGCCCCAGCGAAGGTGGTGAACTCGGTTTCGGCAGCTACCGGCTCGAATTTCTGCAAGAGGGTGACGGTCCGGTTTCGATCACCATCACTCAAAGCGAGAAACACGCCGAAGACAGCGATGACACCAAGGGTTTCGCCCTCGCCGCTGCGCTGCCGAGCAAGCGGGTCATAGCGTGGACAGCACTGGCCGCGATCCTGATCGCCTTTCTCGCGATCCCGATTTACACCCATGTGAATCGCCAGCCGGTCAAGCCCGGATATTCGGGCAAAGGCCAGACGATGATGGATGCCAGCTGGAGCACCGGCTCGCTCAGCCTTGCGCACCATGGGCTCGAGGACAATTGCGAGGCCTGTCATGTCGAACCGTTCCAGTCGGTGCAGGATGAAACCTGCCTGACTTGCCACGAGACAATCGGCGATCACGCCAAGATCCCGCGCCAATTAACCAGCCGCGGCCCGATGTCGAAGGGCGACGAGTTCCTGTGGTCGGTGGCGGAGAAATTCGGCAAGGAAGGCCCCGGTTCGTGCACCACCTGCCACACAGAGCATGAAGGCGGCGGGCGGATGGAACCGACCGCACAGAAATTCTGCGCCGAATGCCACAACGGCATGGACACGCGGCTGACCGACACCAAGCTCGGCAATGCCGCCGATTTCGGCACCGACCACCCGCAATTCAAAGCCGTGTTCTACCCACAATTGGGTAGCGACCAAACCGAACGGCTCTCGCTATCCAAGAAACCGCGCGAGCAGAGCGGCCTCAAATTCCCGCATGATATCCATCTGAAATCGAGCGGCGGAGTGGCAAAGATGGCACGCAATATCGGCGCCAAGGGCGGTTATGGCAGCAAGCTTATCTGTTCGGATTGCCACACCCCTACGGCCGACAAAAACGGCTTCCTTCCTGTTAATATGGAGGAAGATTGCGAGAGCTGTCACAGCCTCGTTTATGACAAGGTCGGGTCCACCTTCCGTTCGCTACGGCATGGCAATGTCTCGGCCATGCAGGCCGATCTGCGCGCAATGGACCGCGCACCGCGTAAACCGATCACCACCGGCAGGCGGCGGCCAGGCGAATATGCGCAGGGCGGTGTCTATTACCAGAACTTCGGCCCGCCGGCGCGCTCCTACATCGCAATCAACCGCGCACTATCGAGCGACGGTGTTTGCGGCGAATGCCACATCCCGACCAGCAGTGGCGGGAAGCCCGATGTGATGCCGGTGAATCTGCGTGACAGCTATCTTATGCACGGCCGGTTCGATCACAAGGCACATGTGCAGGAAGAATGCAGCAGCTGCCACAAGGCGGAAAAATCCAAGACATCCGAAGATTTGTTGATGCCGGGTATCGCAATTTGCCGTGATTGCCATATGGGAGAGAAGGCCACGGAGGCAGAAGTCCCGTCCAGCTGCGCCATGTGCCATTCCTACCACCCCGATTTGCCTGCCACCAGACCCATGGGGTTGCCCGGCAACAAGAAGAAGGGCAAACCCGACACAGTGGCCATGACAAGCCGCAAGCCCGAATGATAGGCGGTGCTGTTTTGGACTGGGGGAACAAGAGCGGATGCTGATAGCGCAGATGACCGATATCCATATCGGCTTCGATCCGGATGCAAAGCCGGAAGAGCTGAACCGGATACGCTTCCGCGCGACGCTCGATCGCTTGCTGGGCGCATCCAATCCGATCGATATGTTGGTGCTGACCGGCGATCTGACCGATCACGGCGACAATGAGAGTTTCGAAAAGACCGCCGGTCTTTTGGCAAAATGTGACATGCCGATCTATTCGATCCCCGGCAATCACGACACGCGCGAGGGGCTGCTCCATGCTTTCCCCGATACGCCGACACATGAAGGATTTATCCAATACGCCGTCGAGCGCGAGGGGCTGCGTATCCTGTTTCTCGACACGCTCGAACTGGGCCGCCATGGCGGTGCCTTTTGCGAAGTGCGCGCGGCATGGCTGTCCGCAGAACTGGCCGCGCATCCAAGCACCCCGACGCTGATCTTCATGCACCATCCGCCGGTGGTTTCGGGCATCGACTGGATGGACCCCGCGCCCGATGAAGGCTGGATACTGCGCTTTGCCGGTGCGATTGCCGGCCATAGCCAGATTCGCGCGATCCACTGCGGCCATCTACACCGCCCGATCACGACCATCTTTCACGGCATTCCCGTCAGCGTAACCCCGTCAGTTGCCCCGCTGGTGGCGATGGATTTGCGCCCGATTGATCCGGCCGTGCCCGATCATCGCGACTTGATAACCACCGAACCACCGACCTATGCAATCCACCGCTGGGAACGCGGCGAATTGGTAACGCATTACGAAAAGGCCAGCAATTGGACTGTTCTGGCGCGCTACAATCCGGGCCTACAAGGCATGATCCAGGGGATGTTCGCAGAGCGGGAGTAGGTGATCTACATTTCTGATTGTTGCAGGAAATACTTCAGCGTTGAGAAATGCGACAGCCCTACAAGCAGGTGGCTACCTGCCAAAACTGGCAAAGCTATAGCGAGACTTTCACTCATCGCTGGGATTGCCCAATTGTCCTGCGTGCCTTGCCAGAGTGTGACTGAGCTTTTCACTTCGGCCAGGTCACCGCGCCAGTCTTTTACGTATGCGCGCAGCTCTTCTCGATAGGAACATAGGCCGTTGCCCAAACCTTCTTGCAGGTTAATGAGCATGGCAGCGCTAAAACTTTTGTCTTCCAACAACCCACTATCGGCACCTTGCGCGCTCGCGAACAACCCCTTGACCAAGACCGTTGGAATTTTCCTGGCAGCGAGAGATTGAAGAGCCGAGAAAGCATTGAAAAGCCGTGGATGATCTCTCGCCATTCTAAACACGGCTTTGCCTGCAAGTTTGTCTAGAAAGGCGCCGCTTTGCAGTGGTGCAGCCGGGGACACCAAATCAATACTCGCAACGCGTTGGGTCATACGTACCGCGACCTGTATCGCCACGAAAGCACCCAGGGAGAAACCGACAATCCTGACCGGACCGTTTAACGCCATTCGATCTGCCTGCATCGCCCAGCCAAGCAGACGTCCTTCAAATGAACTGGTTCCATCAGCGCCGTCAGATTTGGATCGATCGAACACAGACCATTGATCAACATTGTTCCCGCCAAGCAATTCCAATTCGTGTCTGGAACCGGGCACTCCATGGAAATAGATCGTCTTCATGTCGCTGAACCCAAATGTATATTTGGACTGGTCCCGCGGTTAACGGCGCAATCCATGAGCACAAGCTCAATTCGGTCTTAGCGGCCCGCCCACCCATGCGCTCATATCGACCTTGTCGCTCACTTTCCACGGCACGCCGCCGCCGGTCAGGAACAGGCGTTCCATTTCCTCGCGGGTGAATGGCCTTGAACCTAGCCTTCCGAACACCGCCATCTGGCCGCCGGTTTCATCCACCGCGCGGTCGCGGTCGAGCCCTTTGGACAGGGCAATCGCAGGGCTTGGGGTTTTTGCCCAAGAGACCATTTCGGGCTTCGGCGCGGGGCTGAAGCCGTAGAAATTGGGCTGGCTCGACGGGCTGGTCAATTGCAGAACCTTGATGCCGTTAACCCCGTCAGCGACATAGGCAAACAACGAAGCATTGGTCGATCCGACAATCACATCCTCAGCATCGTTGAGCGTGCCGCCGAGCGTTTCCTTCTTGTAAATCTTCGGCGCGAGCGGACGGGTTATATCGACAATCACCAGCCCCTCGCCCTTCGCTGCGACATAGGCATAAGTCCGCGCGAGATAGAGCCTTTGTGCATTGGCGAGCGGGATCGTGCCTTCGGGCATCGGCACCGGATTGCGCAGATTGGTGACATCGAACAATTTCACCCCTTCGCGGTCGGTCACCCACAGATAGCGGAACTGGATCGCCGATGCGCGCGCATCGACCAGATCGCGCACCGCCACCACTTGCGGATTGAGCGGATCAGCCAGATCAACTACCACCAAGCCGCGGTCAGCGGTGATATAGGCGATTTCGCCCGCAAGCTGGACATGCCGCGCACCTTTCAGCACCCCGCCTTCGTTCCACGCCGTGGTGCCATTTGAGAATTTGGCACGGCCGAGCCTGTTGTTGCGGAATTCGCCGTCCGCCATGGTGTTGATATTGACCAATATCAAACCTTCGACGCTGTCGGTGACCACCGCATATTCATAGATCGGCAGGAATGGTTGTTCCTGATTGTCCTTGCGCATCTGTTCCGTGTTGCGCAGCGGATTGATTGGCTGGTTGGTCGCGAGCGCCATACAGGTGGCGTTGGTGGTATCCACATGCGTGTCATGGCCAAGCGGGCTGAACGGCGCGGTGATAATCCGTTCAGAGACGCCCTTGTTTGCGATCGAAGCGACATCATAGACGCGGAAGCCGCCCTTACCCTCTGCGACATACATATATTCGCCGCGCAATTGCAGGCAGCCGACGCGGTCGCTGGTCCCTTCATTCACATTGGCGAATTCTTCGAACGCATGGGTTTCGCCAGAGAGGTTTTCGTCAAACGCCTTGCCGCGCACCCAGTTTTTCAGCTCGCGGTTATTGTCTTCGACAAATTGCCGGTAATAATCGGGATAGGCATATTTGTGTAAGTACGAACCGAGCACAGCCTGCGGTTCATCCCATTCGGTAACGCGCACCGCCTCGAACCCACCCTCAAGACCGGTCCAGGCATTGATGCCGACGAGGTTCACATAATTGGTCCCGAGCAGCAACAATTGCGACATGATCGCATTGTTGTCATCCGCTTCGGACAAGTGGCAATCCGAACAGGTCTTGGTCTCGGTCAAACGCACCGTATGCGGGAAATGCGGGGCAAAGGCCTGGCTGCTAAACCCGATCGCGCTGATTGGGGGCTGCTGTGCATAGATCCGCTCACGGTTGATGTTGGTCGAGGATAGCACCAGCGCCGAGGTCGAACGCACCGGTGCCACCTGATTGCCCTTGGTCGTCTGGTGCTTGCCCAACTGGAACATCTGGTCGCGCGCAACTTGCGGGTTGTAAGTCGCGAAATTGCGCGTCTCGCCATTGTCGTAATGGTGATCACCGGTTTTCCAGTTCGCCTCGATGGGCAAATGGCACCCGCCGCAAGACGTCGTCCAACTGAGGTGACAGGTGAAGCAGGCCATCTCGCCTTCTTCATGTGCGCGTTCACCCTGCGGAATACCAGTGCCGAATTCGAACCGCCCGCTTTCCGCGCCGCTTTTCGCCATCAATTTGGCGCGCGCGGCTTTCGGGTTGAAATGCGGCGAGGTGCTGTCGACCGCATCCTTGGTCAGGCTGACTTCCCATTCCAGTTCCGGATCAACAATTGACCGTTGGACAAGCGTGCGCTGACCCATATTGTCGTAAGTCCACTCAAACCGCCGCTTACCATCGGGATTGCGCAGGAGCGAGAGATTGTTCCCCTTGGGCGGGGCTGCTGGGCCGCTGGTGAACAATGTGGGATAGGCATCGGCAGTGCCGTGACAATCCTTGCATCCGATCTCGATCGCGTTGGCGACCTCGCCGTAAATCATCCCATTGCCGTGGCTGTCCTGCGCAAAGTGGCAATCAGCGCATTGCATCCCGACCTCGGCATGGATGTCCATCATATGGACCGCCTTGCCCGGATTGATCCCCGGCTCGACAAATTTGCCCTCGCCTTCCTTACGAAATTTTTCAGGGTCATCATTGGCGACGATATTGCCGTCCTTGTCGAGCAAGTTGCCTTCGCGGTCACGTTTGAAGATAGCGCGGAAGTTCCACCCGTGACCGTGATAATCAGCAAATTGGGTATCGGTTGCTTCGGCATTCAGATCATAAACATTGCGCAAGAAATCAAGATCACCCCACAGCCCTTTGGGCGATGCGCCTTCTGGATTGCGGTCCAGCACTTCGCGCACTTCTGCCGCAGTCGGATAATGTTGCTGGAGATAGGTCTTCTGGTATTCCTCGTCGCTCATACCTGGCGGTCGAGGAGTCTTGTTTTCCGGGCCAGGCCACATCAGCGGTGCATCCGATTCATAATCCCACATGGTGTAACCGAGGTAGGAATTGAGGAAGATATTGGGCTGATGCATGTGGCAATTCATGCACTGCGAGGTCGGGATCGAACGCGTGAAAATATGCTTCAGCGGGTGGCCCTTTTCCTTGACCCCGTCAGCCTTGCCGTGATCGCCATCGTCATGTTTGTCGCCATGCTCGCCGTCAACGGCGCCATCATGGTCACCCGGCTGTTTCAGCCCGCCATGGCCAGTGGTCTTCTCACCGTGACCACCCCCGTGCCCGTCGCCATGTTCCGGTTCGAGTTTACTGGCGATTGTCGGGTCAATGGTCTGCGTTTGTCCGTCGCGGCCAAATTTGGCATAGGTCAAGCTGTGGCGCGGCTCACGGTCGTTGGCATAGACCACATGGCACGCCGCGCAGCCCGAATGGCGGTAATCGCCCGGCTGGTCGTTGGTTCCCATGAACCACATGAACGGATCGTTGAGGCGCGTCTTATGAATGTTGAGCGCAGGGATCGCCACACGCAGGCCGGTGGCTGGTCCGCGGTTCGACTGCTTGAGATCGGGCCGGCCCGGCTCGTCGAGCCGCTGGATTGACCCAGTCGGGTTGGGTTGCCCGATTTCGGGGAACTGGGTGTTGATCGTGCGTCCGCCGCGCTCAAACACGCGGAATACGTCGCCCGGCGGTATCACTTGCCAGGTTGGTAGCGGATAGAGCGCCGCCAATGCGCCGCGGTTTTTCTGGTTGTCGGTCAGTGTGCCTGGAGGGGCACCCGGGCTGACGATCTTGGCCGGTTCGCCTTCGCGCGTGAAGGCCTCTCCCAAAACGTAATTCTTATACGGCAGAATGCCATTATTGTATGATGCGCCGCCCCATAGCATCGCGCCGGTCGCCATGATCGAGCGTTCACCGGCCTCGATCACCGGCAAGTGGCACGCGCCGCAGCTTTCGCGGGCAACCCGGTAATCGCTGGGGTTCACAAAGCGGACGAATTCAGGCGTTTCGCGGTTAAGCAGCGAATAGGTCCGCTTCGGATTTGCCGAAGAAGGATAGTGCCAGCTTTCGGGATAGCTCGGTAGTACGTGCGCTAACTCGCGCGCCGCGACATAGCGCGGGTCATCATGCTCGAATTCGCTATTGCCCATGATCGCCGGGTTACCGCCGTGGCAATCGACACAGCCGAGCTCAACCGCCGGTGTTGCGTGCATACTGGGTGCATCGGTTTTGACGTGGCAGCTATAGCACCCATCCGATTTGGCCGCGACTGCCGCCAGCCGCTCTCCGATAGTCTCGCCAGGTTGGCGTGCAGGTGCGGGCTCTTTCCAGATTTGCGAATAGTCGCGCTTGACCGGTTTCTCTCCGGAAGAGGCATTGGTCTGGTTGCCAATCACCATGGCCAGTGCAGCGCAGATCAGCGCGAGGAAGAACGCGGCGTTCTTCAAATCGAAGGTTGGGCAGGTGATGCGCATCAGTAGGTCAAAATCAGATTTGCGAGCACGGAGTAATATGTCCCGTCATTGCCC
>JBATLU010000307.1:0-1917 GCA_049289475.1 Pontixanthobacter sp.
GTGCTCAACCGAAGGCCAGGGGGTGTTCGCAGTCCGCTTGACGGGATGTGACCCCATCAAGATAAGGGTGTCATGCAAATCCGCACAAGAACCCGTCATACATGGCCGATAGGTCATAACTCATTGAAATGGCAACGATCATGTCGGTATGTTCAGAAAATTCAATGGTATGTTATACGGACAGAAATGGGCGGATCCGGCTTTTATGCGGATCCGCCTAAACATTGTTAGCCGCCAGAGGTGTTGCTTGCCCACTCGCGTTGCCCTTGTATCTTGCGTCAAGCAGAAGCGCAATGCTGCAGCACCGGCTCGCGACCTTTACTTGTCGCAACTATTTCGCGGGCTCAGGCAGTATGCCGAAACGCACGCCGACGTTTGGTACATTCTCTCGGCGGAGTATGGGATTCTTCGGCCAGAGCAGGTAGTTGAACCTTACGAACGAACGCTGAACACGATGCCCAAGCAGGAGCGCCTTACCTGGGCTGAAAAGGTGCAACAGCAGCTTCTCGGCCTCTTACCGAGTGACGCAGAAGTCATTCTGCTTGCGGGTCAGCGTTATAGAGTGGACATCGAACCTTTCCTTCGCAAGCGCGGTCACGCCGTGTCCATTCCGCTGGAGGGCCTACAAATTGGCAAACAGTTGCAACGGTTGAAGCAGGCTTCCAAATGACGCGAAGGCCAGACGGTGATCTGGATGCAGGCTTGGAGAGTATGGATCGTCACGCGATAACTTCCCTATTGATTGAGCATGGGCAACTGGTTTTCAGCGGTCCCCAGGAGTTCGTTGCGTTCACGCAAATCCGGGAAGCGGACGAATTGCTGAACGATCTTCAGGGGCATCCACACGCATACGTTCTTGCTTGCGTGATGGACAGACAGATCAAAGCTGAGAAGGCGTGGGTCATCCCTTTCCGGTTTGCACAAAAGCTCGGCACCTTTGCCTTTTCGAGGTTGGCGGCGCTGACCCTCGACGAAGTTCGAGACCTCATGACGAAGCCGGAACCCCTCCATCGCTATACGGAGGGCATGAGCAAGAACTTTCACGCAGCCGTCGGGCTCATCGAGAAAAAGTACAACGGGGATGCTGCAGAGATTTGGGAGGGGGAGCCATCGAGCGCGGACGTTGTTTATCGGTTTCTCGAATTTCAAGGGGTCGGGCCGAAGATCGCAACAATGGCAGCGAACATCCTTGCGCGGCACTTCAAAGTGCGGTTCAAGAATCATTATTCGATCGATGTTTCCGCCGATGTCCACGTGCGCCGAGTCTTCGCCCGCCTCGGCCTCACCGATCCGGAAGACTCCCTTGAGGCCGTCATCTATCGGGCGCGGGCGCTCCATCCGGAGTTTCCGGGCCTGTTCGATTATCCCACGTGGGAGATTGGCCGTACTTGGTGTCGCCCGCAGACGCCTTTGTGCAGTGACTGCTACATGAAGGAAGTCTGTCCGAGTCGGGTGGACAGCGGCGGCTAACAAAGCGTTGCACTTGACCGGGCCGGCATTACGGTTTTCCGCGACATCACGTTCCTTGCAGCCAGCCCGGCAAGTGAACGCGATCCGTTGGGCGTCATACCCGGTTCCTCCCACGCCCCAGACAATGGAACTAATGTCAAATGATTGAGTACCGCGATAACCAGCCACTTGAACCTGTCGAAGTCGCTCGTGTCTTCGAGGCATCTGGCATTAGCAGACCAACCAAAGATATTCCACGCATCGCGCAAATGTTTGCGAACGCAAACATTGTCATTTCAGCGTGGGATGGAGCCCGCTTAGTCGGCGTAAGTCTGGCGCTGACGGACTACAGCTATTGCTGTTACCTCTCCGATCTTGCAATTGACGTCGCCTATCAGAAACATGGCATCGGCCGGGAGCTAATTCGACGCACCCAGTCCATTATTGGAGAAGAGGTTTCCCTTATCC